>JAUVPB010000027.1 GCA_030598925.1 Actinomycetes bacterium | reverse complement strand
GTCGACCGCCTGTGACGGGATGCGACGGTACTTGGACGAGACATGGACGTTCACACCGTCTCGGCACTTCTCCTCGCCCCAGATCCAGATATACGGCACGGCGTAGGCGATGAAGCGCTGCGTGGCGTCCCGCAGGTCGCGGCCGTTCTGAGGGATCACGCCCCGCGTGATCTCTACCTTGACGTAGGTGTTCTCGAGCCTGGATCGGTCGACGCACTCACCGACGATTCTGCGCACCTCGTCCGGCGAGTAGCGGTTGTCGAGCCGGAAGCCGCGGCACGAGTTCGCGAACCGCTCGAGGTGTTCGTCGAGCTTGAACAGCCAGCCGTTCCAACCCGACAGGACGTCGTACACGGTGTCGCTGTACATGAACCCAGCGTCGAAGATCGACATCTGCGCCTGTTCCGGCGCGACGAACTCACCATCGAGAAAGACGACACCGGCCATCCTGGCTCCTCGCTCTAGCTCCGTCGGAAAACTGCCTTCGCTCAAGGGTAACTGGCTGCGGGCGCCGGCGCGACCGGGCGTTCTCGTCGCTAGGCGTTGAGCGCGGCAGCGACCTCGGCTGCCTCTCCCTCCGACTCGACGTCGCGCGTCTCGACGGCCGCGCCTCGTTCGTCGAGCAAGGCGACCAGGTACCGGTGCGGCTCCCGTCCGGGCCCGGGGAAGAGGCCGAGGCCCGACCGGAGGAGCCCCCCGACCGAGATGCGCTTCTGGGCGAAGGCGCGCGGGAACTGCTCACCCCGGGCCAGGGGCTCGAGCACGCCGAGTCGATCCAGCCGCGCGAGCTCGCTCGCTCCGCCGATGGCGTGACCGCGGATCACAAGCTGGGGCGCCGTGCCTGAGCCGGCGAGCGAAGCCAGCTGTCGTCTGAACTCCAGAGTCGGCGCGCCCATGATCTCGTCGTAGGTGATCGCCAGCGAGGCGAGCAACGTTCGGGCCCGCTGGCAGTGGCTGCAGCCGGGAAGGGAGTACATGAGAACGGGAGCGTCCCCGCGCTTCGTCGTCGCGCCGGCCGAGCGCCGGGTTCGTCGTCGTGCCATGGCTTGAGTCGGTTCGATGCGCCGGCGCGCGATGGCGCCGCACCTGGAACACTGCCGCCGATGGGCGACACCGACAGGGATGCCGTCGGAGAGCACACGCTCCCGTTTGGGCTCGATGCAGGCCGTACGGCACTCGTTGTGGTGGATATGCAGTACGCGAGCGCGAGCCGAGAGGCGGGTTTCGGGCGGTGGCTGGCCGAGAACGGTCGCGCGGACGAGGGTCGCTACCGGTTCGACCGGATCGAGACGATGCTGCTGCCAAACATCGCACGGCTGCTCGAGGCTTTCCGGGCTGCTCGACTTCCGTGCGTGTTCGTACGGCTCGGGGCGCAGATGAGTGGCTGTCGAGATCTGATTCCCCACATCCGGCAGCTCGAGTCAGCGTTTGGAAACGTTCTTGGCCAGCAGGAGTACGAGATCCTAGATGCGGTTGCGCCCGAACCAGGCGAGCCCGTGGTGACGAAGCTTTCCGCGAGCGCCTTCACCTCGTCGGGCTTCGATGCCCTCTTGCGCAACCTGGACGTCACCACGCTCGCGTTTACCGGTGTCTCGACAAGCCAATGCGTGGATCTCACGGCTCGTGACGCGGCCGACCGCGGCTACCGCAGCATCATCGTCGAGGATGCCGTCGCCGAGGATCGCCACGACTGGCACGAGGCGACGCTCGAGCAGTTCGAGCGTCTCTTCGGTCGCGTTGTCGACACGGACGGTCTGCTGCGCGAACTCGCCTTCCTCGCCTAGCCCGCCTGCTCGCGACCGACGATCGCGATACCTAGGAGCGGCGTACACTGCCGGCCTGATGGCCGAGCCCCTGCTGATCTCGTACGGATCGAGCTCGTACGAGAAGAAGAACGGTCGCGACACCCTGCCGCACCTGTTCGACGCGATCTCTGACTGCCTAGGGCGCGCGGGTCTGTTCCCCGGCGACGTCGACGGCCTGGCGCTGGCGTCGTTTACCTACCCGCCGGGAAACGTGATCACGCTCGCCGAGCACCTCGACATGCGCCTGCGCTGGGCTGAAGACGGCTCCTTCGGGGGCGCGTCGGGGGTGGTGGCGGTCGGCAGGGCAGCCGATCAGATCAGGCTTGGCCACGCCCGCTGCATCCTCTGCGTCGCGGGCGATGCCTTCACGACCGGTAGCCACGAGAAGCTGCTCGAAGACTTCACGCCCGCGCTGTCCGAGCACCTCGGGCCACACGGATTCGGTGGCGCGAACGGCGTGCTCGCCCCGCTCCAGACCCGACACGCTGCGCTATACGGCACGCGACGCGACCAGCTGGGCCGCCTCTGCGTCACGCAACGCCGGCATGCGATGCTCAATCCGAATGCGTTGTTTCAGACGCCTCTCACACTGGATGAGTTCCTCGAGGCTCGCGTGATCGCGGAGCCGTTTCACCTCTACGACTGCGTCATGCCATGCTCCGGCGCGGAGGCCGTCCTCGTCGTTGCCGACGACATCGCGGCTTCGATCGGCCGCCCCGGGGTCCGCGTTGTCGCTACACGCGAGATGCACAACGCGTCGCCGGGTCAGCTCAGCGAGTTCTCCGCCGGCTGGGAGGTCATCGGGGAGGAGCTGTGGGCTGCGACAGGTCGCCAGCCGGGCGACATGGACTTCGCACAACTGTACGACGACTATCCGATCGTGGTCGGTCTCCAGCTCGAGGGGTACGGGTTCTGCGGCCGGGGCGAGTGCGGCTCCTACCTGGAGAAGACCGACGTCTCCAACTGGGGAGAGCTTCCGCTCAACACTGGAGGCGGCCAGCTTTCTGTCGGGCAGGCCGGCGCCGGGGGCGCGATGATTCATCTCGTCGAGGCCGTCCAGCAGTTGCAGCACGAAGCGGGTGAGCGGCAGGTGGCAGGCGCGCAACGCGGCCTTGTCTCGGGTTACGGATTGGTCTCGTACGGGAAGGGCCTCTGCACAGCCGCCACGGTGCTCGAACGGCTGGACTCGTGAACGCGCTCGTTCTCCAGCGCTGCGCCGAGTGCGACTACGTCGCGAACTTCTGGCGGATCGGCTGTCCGCGCTGCCTGGGGAGGCTCGAGGATTTCGACGCCGCTGGGACGGGCGTCGTGACCACGTTCTCGATCATCCACCGGTGGGTCGAGCGCTTCGAGCCGCACCTGCCGATCGTCCTGGCGATCATCGAGCTCGACGAGGGTGTGGAGATCATGTCGTCCCTTGTCGGCGACGATCGTCTGCAGATCGCCGTTGGCTCACCGGTCGAGATCGCGCCCGAAGGCTGGTCGGAGAAGCCGCAGTTCAGGCTGGCAGCGGCCGGTTCAGAGTAGGATCGAGCCGTGGCGAGTGACGATGTCGTAGTCGTGACGGGTGCCGCCGGCGGGCTCGGCCGGGAAACGGTGTTGGCGCTCGCTCGGCGAGGAGCATCTGTCCTGGCGGTCGACCTCGACGAGGCTGGGGTCGAACGGCTCGCGGGCGACGCAGAGGCGCTCGCTGGAACGGTCGTCGGTCACGCTGCGGACGCCGCCAGCGGGCCGGACGTCGAGGCGTTTATGGCCAGAGCGGGCGAGGCGCTCGGTCCGGTCAGCGCGATCTTCAACAACGCCGCGATCGAGGGGCCGGTTGCACCGATCCCCGACTACCCCGAGGACGAGTACGACCGCGTGATGCACGTCAACGCGAAGAGCGTGTGGCTGGGGATGAAGTACGGGGTCCCCGTACTGAAAGACGCGGGCGGCGGCGTGATCCTCAACACCGCGTCGACCGGCGGCATGATGGGCTGGCCGGCACTCTCCGGCTACGTAGCGTCGAAGCACGCGGTCGTTGGCATGACGCGGGTCGTTGCGCTCGAGAACGCTGGCAGCGGAATTCGCGTTAACACGATCTGCCCGGGGCCCATGGACACCCGGATGATCTGGTCAATTGGTGAGGCGATGGTGCCCGGCGATCGCCCCGAGCAGCAAAAGCAGCTCGAAGCGACGGTGCCCATCGGCCGGCTCGGCCAGCCGGCTGAGGTTGCCGCGTTCGCGACGTGGCTGCTCACCGAGTGCCCGGAGTACCTGACGGGTGCTGTGCTCCCGATCGACGGCGCGCAGACGTCCGGCTGATCATTCCTACGGCGAGGGCCGTCCCTCGTCTGGGTGGTGGCGCCCGTGGAAGCTGATCGTCGTCGTGAGGAGGCCGATCAGCGCGATTCCCGGGCCGATCGATGTGCCCAGCAGCTCGGGCCGAGTAAGGGGCAGCTCGAGCAACGTCGCGCCGACCGTGATCCACACGGCTGCGCCGATCGCCGGCAAGAGCAGAACGATCACGGCCCAGTCGTGCCACGGTTTGCCGCGGTCGAGCCACAGCCGCCAATCGGTCAGCGCACACGCGAACACGACGCTCGCTGGGATCGGTCCGATCACCGCTCGCTCAAGGCTTGTGGCGTCGGTCAGGACATAGGGTGCGACCGCCACCCAGGCACTTACAGCGAGGATCGGTACGAGCAGCCGCGACGGCAGCACGCCACGTGCGTTCGGGTCAACGTGCACGCGTGAAGCGGTGGATGGCGTCGAGGAGCTCGCGGCGCTTTTCGTCGGCCTCCTGCTCGTCGCCCGACGCGAGTGCACCCGCAACGCAGTGCTCGACGTGACCGTCGAGGATCTTGAGCGCCACGCCGTCGAGCGCGGTACTCACGGCGCTTATCTGCGTGAGGATGTCGATGCAATAGCGGTCGTCCTCCACCATGCGCTCGAGCCCGCGAACCTGTCCTTCGATGCGTCGAAGGCGGGAGACGATTGCCTTCTGCTCAGCGGCGTATCCGTGGGTCATGAGCGCGATCCTCTCATGGCGGTGGGCGTCGTGTCAGGCTGATCGAGGTGCGTGCTCGCTGACGGCTGGCGGATGCCTCGAAAACGCTTGAGCCTGAGCGAGTTTCCGACGACGAGCAAGCTGGATACAGCCATGGTCGCGGCGGCCACCATCGGGCTCAGCACGCCGGCGACGGCGAGTGGTACTGCGGCGACGTTGTAGGCGAAAGCCCAGACCAGGTTCATCTTGATCGTCGCCAGGACTCGCCGCGCGAGCAGCAGCGCGTCGACGACGGCGCGGACGTCGCCCGTCAGCAGCGTGATGTCGGATGCCTCCATCGCGATGTCTGTCCCGCTCGCGAACGCGATGCCGAGGTCGGCCTGGGCGAGTGCCGGCGCGTCGTTGATGCCGTCGCCAACCATCGCAACGACCGCTCCATCCCGCTGAAGGTCGGAGACGACTCGGGCCTTCTCGTCGGGACGGACGCCGGCGATCACGCGGCTGATGCCGACTTTGCTCGCGACGTCGTGTGCTGGGGCGCTGGCGTCGCCGCTGAGCAGCACGGGATCCAACGCCAGGTCGCGAAGTGCGGAGATGGCGCTTGCACTCGCGGGTTTGATCGTGTCGCTCAGCGTCAGGCGGGCCCGTGAAGTGCCGTCCCACGAGACCGTGATGCCCTCTGAGCTGCGGGCGACCTCGACCGTGTGCTCGTCGACCACTCCGGACACGCCGACGCCCGGCTGTGCTCGAAACGACGCAACGTCCGGCAGCGGGCCGAGCTCTGCTCGTGCCGCGCTCGTGATCGCGCGGCCGATCGGGTGCTCACTCGCCTGCTCGACGGCGCCTGCGTAGCGAAGGACGTCGGCGCGCCCGGCTCCGTTGAGCAGCTCGACCCCGGCCAGTTCGAGCTTCCCCTCGGTGAGCGTTCCCGTCTTGTCGAGCGCGATCGTCGTGATCGACTCCGTGCGCTCGAGAATCTCGGGCCCACGGATCAGGATGCCGAGTTGCGCTCCGCGGCCGGTCCCCACCATCAGCGCCGTCGGTGTCGCGAGCCCGAGTGCGCACGGGCAGGCGATGATCAGGACGGCGATCGCGGCGGTGAAAGCGGCGCTCGCATCCCCGGTGATGGCTAGCCAGCCCACCAGCGTTGCCGCCGCGATCGTGACGATGATCGGGACGAATACCGCCGCGACCCGATCCGCGAGCCGTTGAATCGGTGCCTTGCCGGCCTGCGCCTCCGCTACGAGACGCGCGATCTGCGCGAGGACTGTCTCGCTGCCGACGCGTGTGCTTCGCACGACGAGCCGACCGTTCGCGTTGACGGTGCCGCCGGTGACCTCGTCTCCGACGCCCACATCGACCGGGACGGGCTCTCCGGTGATCATCGACGCGTCGATGGATGATGAGCCCTCCTCGATCGCACCGTCCGTGGCGATCCGCTCGCCGGGTCGTACGACGAAGAGATCGCCGGCCTGGAGAGTTTCGATCGGAACGATCTGCTCCTGGCCGTCAACGAGGACGTTGGCCTCGCGCGCGCCAAGCTCGAGGAGCTGGCGTACTGCCGCACTCGAGCGCAGTCGCGCGCCCCGCTCGAGGTAGCGTCCGAGGAGCACGAGGGTCGTGATCACAGCGCCAACCTCGAAGTAGACGTGACCGTCATCGGAGGCGGTGAGCACGACGACCGACCACAGGAGCGCCGAGAGCGTCCCGAGACTCACGAGCGTGTCCATCGTGACGACGCGATGTCGGAGATTCGCCACCGCGCCACGATGGAACGGCCAGCCGGCAACGAGGACGACAGGTGCCGAGAGCGCCAGCGCCACCCATTCCCAGCCGGCGAACTGGAGGGCTGGAATCATCGAGATGAGCGCCACGGGGACCGTGAGGGCGATCGCGGCCAGCAGCCGCAAGCCGCTTCGCGTCGCGGGTCGGCTCGACGCGTCCGCATCACGGGTACTGCGAGCCTCGTACCCCGCCTGCCCGATCGCGGCGATGATCGCAGCTTCCGAGCTTCCTTCGGGGTGGTAGGTGACGCGTGCTCGCTCGGTAGCGAGGTTCACCGACGCCCGCTCGACGTCGTCGAGGTGGCTCACCGCCGCCTCAATCCGAGAGACGCATGCCGCGCACGACATGCCGTCGATCTCGAAGTCAGCCTCGACGAAGACTGCGGCCGGACCGCCGTCGTCGCGCCCGGCGCTGACGTTCGTATACCCCATGGGGGTATTGTACAACATCGAAAGGCCTCTCTCGGGCAGCAACGCCGGGCGGACGGTTAAGGGTCGAGGTGAGAGCGTTTGGAGCGTACAATCAGCGGCCGTGGGGAGGTCGACGCTCACCGACGGCGTGCGACGCTACGGGTCTAGTCGCGCGCTCATCCGCATCGCGGTCATTACCGCGTTGGCGGTATTGGCTGGGCTCCTCGCGGCCGCGCTGTGGCTCTCGCGTGGGAGCGATGATCACCTGCCGCCCGGCGTCGAGATCAGCGGCATTGACGTGGGCGGCGAGTCTCTCGACGACGCCCAGACGCTTCTGGATGCGCACGTCGAGGCGCGCCTCGCGCAGTCCGTGACATTTGTGTATCCGGGGGGTCAGTACACGATCGACGCTACCGAGCTCGGGCTTCAGCCCGGCGTGTCGCGGGCTCTGGAGGAGGCGCAGAAGAGTCGAGGTGCGTTCAGTCGGCTCAAGGCGCGCCTCGGCCTGTCAGATCCGGTGGAACTCAGCATCGAGTACCGCGTGGAGCCGGGAGAGATCCGTCAGGTTGTCGGCGAGATCGCCGAGCTCGTCGACCAGGCTGTCCGGCCAGGAAACATCCGCCTCGTCGACAACCGGATCGTCACGCAAGAATCGCAGCCCGGCTTCGAGGTCGATAACGACGCGTTGTTCGGGATGCTGCGCTTGCTCCCGGAACGGATCGATGTGCCAGTGACCGAGGTCCGGCCGAACCTCACGAATGAGGCGATCGAGGCAGCTCGCTTGAAGGCGCAGGCGCTTACAGAGAATCCACCGGACGTTGTATTCAGGCGCGAGCGCCTGACGCTTGGGCCAGGCGCGCTCCGGCGCGCGCTTCGGTTCAACCGGGAAGGTGACGCGATCGCGGTCAGTCTCGATCCACAGGCGCTGGCTCCGCGGCTGCGACGGGCGTTCGGGCGCTTCGAGCGCGAGCCGGCCGACGCGACCTTCGCCGTCGACGGCGACGGAGCCCGTGTTATCCCGAGCAAGGTTGGGCGCCGCCTGGCGGTCGTTACCACGGTCGATGCGATCGTTGCGGGTTCGGGTACCCGCCAGGTCAGAGCGATATTCCGCGAGCGAACACCCGCATTCACGACGGCGAGAGCCGAGGAGCTCGGCGTCAGACACCTCGTGGGCGCTTTCACGACCGAGTACTCGTGCTGCCAGCCTCGCGTGACAAACATACAGCGAGCCGCCGCGGTACTCGACGGAACGGTGATCGGGCCGGGCGGGACGTTCTCGCTCAACGAGGTGCTCGGCGAACGCACGAGCGAGCGCGGGTTCGTCGAGGCTCCGATGATCGGCGAGGGCGGCAAGCTCGTCGACGCGGTGGGCGGCGGGGTCAGTCAGGTTGCGACAACGATCTTCAATGCGGCGTTCTTCTCGGGCCTCGAGCTCATCACGCACACGCCGCATTCGTTCTACATCTCGCGGTACCCCGAGGGACGTGAGGCGACGGTCTCGTGGGGAGGACCCGAGCTCGTGTTCCGCAACGACTGGGAGGCGGCGGTCTTCATGCGTGTCTTCGCGTCAGACACCGCAATCACCGTGAGTTTCTACTCGTCAAGGCTGGGCCGACGCGTCGAAACGAGCACGGGTGAGCGCTTCGATCGAGAACCGTCCGAGGTCGTCGAAGAGGAGAACCTCGAGCTCGAGCCCGGCGCGCGGAATGTGCTCCAGACCGGAGGAACCCAGGGCTTCTCGGTCGCGTACACGCGCCAGGTCTATCGAGGCGACGAGCTTGTGCGGGACGAGCGCTGGGTGACGGCGTACGACCCGGCCAACACCATCGTGGAGGTGGGCCCGCCGCTCGAGGAGGAAGAGGAGGAGCCCGGCCCAGACGGCGAGCAGGGTGGGGAAAAGCCAGGGAAGGACGGCGGAGCGGGCGATGGGAGCGGCACGGAAGAGCCGCCGCCCGACGACCGGGTCGATCCGGCCCCGGCGGAGCCTCCGGCGAGCGAGCCGCCCCCGGATAGTGGCGCTCCTGCGAGCGAGCCCGCCGAAGAGCAACCCGCCTAGGAGCAAGCCGCTATGGCGAACTAGACGCCGGCGGCCGCGGCGGGCTCCGCGCCCGCCGAATGGTCCGGCGGCTTTGCGTCGGCAGCCGAGCCGCGCGCGGGCTCCGTCACGAAGCTGGGCATGGGGAGCTCCTCGATCCGACCGCCGGTGATACGTCGGATCTCTTCGAGCGACGTCCGCCCTTCGAGCACCAGGCGCAGACCGTCATGGGCGAGGCTCTTGTGGCCACGCGTCAACGCCTCCTGCTCGAGCTGCTGGGTCGTCCCGTCGATGAACTGACGCAACTCGCCCGAGAGGTCGAGCACCTCGTAGAAGGCGACGCGGCCTGAATACCCGAGTCCCGAGCATTGGGCGCACCCGACCGGCCGGTAGAGCTTCGCAGGCGGGATCTCGATGTCCGGGCCGTCGTCGTACTCAAAACGGCTTGCAGGCGCGTCGTACTCCTCCTTGCAGCTAGAGCAGAGGATGCGTGCGAGTCGCTGGGCAAGGATCGCGTTGACGGTGTTGGCAATCAGCTCCGCCTCGACACCCATGTTCCGAAGACGCGCTACGGACCTGATGGCCGTGTTCGCGTGAATCGTCGAGAGCACGAGATGGCCCGTCATCGCCGCCTGTACCGCGATCATGGCGGTCTCACCATCTCTGATCTCTCCCACGAGCAGGACATCCGGGTCACTTCGCAGAATCGTCCGCAGACCGGTGGCAAAGGTGAGCCCGGCCTTCGTGTTGACGTCGATCTGCATGATCCCCTCGACCTGGTACTCGACGGGATCCTCGATCGTCATCAGGACGTCGTCGTCACTGTTCAACAACGCGAGGCCCGCATACAGCGTTGTGGTCTTGCCCGAGCCTGTCGGGCCGCACACGAGCACGGCGCCGTATGGCTGCCGCAGCGCACGTTCGAACGCCGTCGCGAGCTCCTCCGACATGCCGAGTTCGGATAGCTCCCGAACGCCGGTCGAGCGATAGAGGATCCGGATGACGACCTGCTCGCCGTGGGACGTCGGAAGCACCGCGATGCGCAGGTCGATGGGAGATCCGCCGAACGAGATCGTCGTGCGACCGTCTTGCGGCGCGCGGCGTTCCGCGATGTCGAGATCTCCCATGATCTTGAGCCGGGCCGCCACAGCCTGCATCAGCTGTGCCGGAGCCGCATCGATGCGGCGCGCAACGCCGTCGATGCGCGCTCGAACCATCAGCTGGTCTTCGTGGGGCTCGAAGTGAATATCGGAAGCGTGCTCCTCGATCGCTCGCTTGAGCACGCGGTTGACGAACTCGACGGCTGGCGCGCTGTCGGCCGAGTCGCGAACGTCTGCCATCTCCGGCCTGCCGATGCCTCCGGACTCAGTCTCGACCTCCGAGCCATCAGCGTCGTCTTCGTCGCCGTCGCCGTGGACGCGGGCGATCGCTGCGTCGATGTCCGATGCCGTGGCGACCGCAAGCTGTACGGCCGAGCCGGTTGCGAGCTTGATCACGTCGAGCGCGACGACATCGCCTGGATCGGCCATCGCGACCAGGATCGATCCTCCCTGGAGGAAGCGGACAGGAAGAGCCTTGTGCTGGGACGCGTACCGCTCCGGTAGCAGGCGCACCGTCGTCGGGTTGGCCGGGGACGCGGCCAGACTGACGAACTCGAGGCCGTGCTGGGTCGCAAGCGCACGAGCGAGATCCTCCTCGCTGACCATCTCGAGCCGCACGACGATCTGCCCGAGGCGCTCCGCGCTCTCCTTCTTCGCCAGCAGGGCTTCGGTCAGCTGCTCCTCGGTTATCAACCCGCGCTCGACGAGAATCGTGCCGAGCCGCTGGCGGCCCTCAATCGCGAAGTTGCCCGCGTCAGCCTTGTGGGTGCCCGAAACGTTCTGTCCCGGGGCTCGGAGAGGTGCAGGCTTTTCCACGACGACCCTTCCATCGGCTGCCCGGGGGTACTGACCGACACCCGATCGGGGGAGGAAGGCCTGTTCCGGCTGGCTTCTCTGGGACTTCAGCGGCCTTTTTTTGCACGGACTAGCGTCCATGCGACTACCGCTCGACGCTAGTGCGCGCGACCCTCCGGGTGCGAGGCGTCGGTGAACTCGGTGAACTCGCCGGTTACGAGGTATTCGGTCTGTTCGCCGATGTCCACGGCGTTGTCGCCGATGCGCTCGAGGCAGCGTGACACGACGATCATGCGCATGCCCCACTCCTGCATCCCGGGCTGCCCCGCGAGTCCGAGCACCTGCTTCGTCACGTCGCGGTTGCCACGGTCGATCAGCTCGTCGAGCTCAGACAGCGATCGTGCGGCGTCGACATCCCTGTTCGCGAACGCTTCAAGCGCGACGCGAAGCATCTCCTCAGCACGGGAGCCCATCTCCTCGAAGCCGGCGATGAGCGACCGCTTCGTCTCGAGGTGGCTAGTGAGTTTCGTGAGCTTCGCAATCGTGACGCACTGGTCGCCTATCCGCTCGAGATGCATGTTGCTGTGCAGAACGGCGAGGACGAGGCGCAGGTCGGTTGCCACGGGCGTCTGGCGGGCGATCAGCTGCTCGATGCGCTTCTCGAGTCCGTGGTATCGGTCGTCGACCTCGTCGTCGAAGGCGATCACCTCGTCGGCAAGTTCGACATCCTGCGTTTCGAGGGCGTTCAGCGCCCCACGCAGCGACCGGAGGACGATGCTCCCCTCACCCTGCAGCTCGGCTTCGAGGTCATCGAGGTCTTGCTGGAATTCGGCTCTCATCCGAACCGCCCCGTCACGTAGCCCTCTGTCCGTGGATCGGCAGGGGTTGTGAAGATCGTCTGCGTCTCGTCGTACTCTACGAGCACCCCCGTCCGCTGGCCATCCTCGCCGACGTCGACGCTGAAGAACGCCGTCATCTCGGCCACCCGCGCGGCCTGCTGCATGTTGTGGGTGACGACCACGATCGTGTAGTCGGTCTTGAGCTCGTGCATGAGATCTTCGATCGCGGAGGTCGAGATCGGGTCGAGCGCTGAGGCTGGCTCGTCCATCAGGATCACATCGGGCTCGACGGCGAGACAACGGGCGATGCAGAGCCGCTGCTGCTGGCCGCCTGACAGGCTCAGTGCGTTCGTCTTGAGGCGATCCTTCACCTCGTCCCAGAGAGCCGCTCTACGAAGCGCCATCTCGACGCGCCCGTCGAGCTCATCCTTACGACGCAGGACACGCGGGCCGAACGCGACGTTGTCGTAGATCGACTTCGGGAACGGATTCGGCTTCTGGAAGACCATGCCGATCAGCTTCCGCACTTCGACGGGGTCGACCGTCGGACTGTAGAGGTCATCCTCGTGGTAGAGGACCTGACCGGTGACGCGCGCACTCGGAATGAGGTCGTTCAGGCGATTGAAGCAGCGGATGAACGTGCTCTTGCCGCAGCCCGACGGTCCTATGAAGGCGGTGACGGCCTTGCTGCGGATGTCCATCGTGACATCGGCCAGCGCCAGGTGGGATCCATAGGTCACGCTCAGTCCTGTCACCTGAAATACCGGCGGCACCTGGACGGCCGCGACCGCGGCGGGGTCGCTCCGGTCTGCGATCGCTGGCTCCACTCGGTCAAGTCTGACAGCCGGTTCGGTGGCCTGGGCGGTCTCCATGTCGTCTCCCTTCAGCATGGCGTTACCATCGCCGTTCGTAGCGGTTGCGGATCCAGACCGCGAACGCGTTCATCACGAGGAGGAGAGCTAGCAGCACGATGATCGCGGCGGCTGCCTTGTGGCGGAACTCCTCCTGCGGACGACTGATCCACTGGAAGATCTGGATCGGGAGCGCTGTGAAGTCTCCCAGGATCGTCGGGTTGAATGCGATGAAGGCCAGCGCGCCGACCATGAGCAGCGGTGCCGTTTCGCCGATCGCACGCGCCAGCGCGAGGATCGCGCCCGTCGCTATACCGGGTATCGCGGCCGGAAGCACCTGGCGCGAGACGACCTGCCACTGCGACGCGCCGAGGGCGAACGCCCCCTGGCGGATCGAGTCGGGTACGGCGCGAAGTGCCTCGCGCGCGGCAACGATGACCGTCGGTAGAACCAGCAGCGTCAGGATTAGCGCGCCCGCCAGAAGGACACGACCGAGCCCGAGCCCTCGTACCAGGAACGCGAGTCCGAGAATGCCGTAGACGATCGACGGAACGCCTGCGAGATTCTGGATGTTGATCTCGAGCCAGCGGTTGTACCAGCGGTTCTTGTTCGCGTACTCCTCGAGGTAGATCGCGGTGCCGACGCCGAGCGGCACCGTCAGCACCACGAGGAGGATCATCATGTAGATCGTCCCGAGAATCGCCGGCCGTGCGCCAGCTCTCGACGGGAGCGACGATGGTGGATTCGTGAGGAAGCTCCAGCTCAGCTCACCTACACCCTTTCGGAACACGTCGACGAGGAGGGCGCCGAGCAGCAGGAACCCGACCAGCAGCGACAGCGCGAGGAACGACAGGAACAGCCAGTTGATGACGCGATCCTGCGTGAGGGCTCGTCGGCTGCCAAGCGCCGAGGTCGAGGTCATTCGTAGACCTCGCGGTACCGGCGCACGAGCCGGGTCGAGAAGATGTTCATGACGAGCGTGAAGACGAACAGCGTGAGGCCGACCGCAAAGATCGTCTTGTACTCGATCGACCCGGTTGGCACATCGCCGACGCCGGTTGCTGCGATGAACGCCGCCATCGAGGCCGCGCCCTCCTCCGGGTTGAACGTGATCCGTGCGATTGTCCCGGCCGCGATCAGGGCGATAACGGTCTCACCGATCGCTCTGGAGATCGCGAGGATGTAGGACGCGATGATGCCGGAGAAGGCTGAGGGGACCACGACTCGTGTCGCGACGTGGAAGCGCGTCGCGCCGAGGGCGTACGCGCCCGCTCTGAGGTCCTGCGGCACTGCTGCCATCGCGTCTTCCGAAATCGAGGCGACGGTCGGAATCAGCATCACGCCGATCACGACCCCGGCGCCGACGATGTTGAACGTCTCGAGCCCCAGCCCGATGTCTTGGAGGAACGGCGTGAAGAACACCAGGGCGAAGAAGCCGAAGACGACCGTGGGGATACCGGCGAGGATCTCGAGCGCAGGCTTGAGTACTCGACGCACGCCCGGGCGTGCGTACTCGCTCAGGAAGATGGCGGTGCCGAGGCCGAACGGGATGAAGATGACCGCGGCCCAGAAGGTCAGGAGGAGCGTGGCCGAGATCAGGGGCAGCACTCCGAAGGAGGACGGCTTGAAGAGCGGCGCCCAGCGCGTGCCGGTGATGAAGTCGATGAGGTTCACCTCGCGGAAGAACTCGATCGCGGGCTGCACGAGGGCGATGATGATTCCCAGCGTCGTCAGCACCGAGACACAGGCACAGACGAGCAGCAAGGCCCTGATGCCGTCCTCTCCCCATCGCCGGCCGCTAGAGCCAAGGCTGGGGCGTGCATCGCCGCGAAGGAGTTCGACGTCTCTGGTGCTCATCGTGGCCGGGGCTCGCTCGTCGCCTACGACGTCGCCGCAGCCGGGGGTGG
This sequence comes from Actinomycetes bacterium, assembly GCA_030598925.1. GTDB lineage: Bacteria > Actinomycetota > Thermoleophilia > Gaiellales > Gaiellaceae > JAUVPB01. The sequence continues at coordinate 4,909 of JAUVPB010000027.1, read as the reverse complement.
CGTCACCGACGACACAGCGGTTTCGAAGGTGGAAAGAGCATCGGCCTGCTGGACCTGCGACAGCGGAACGAAGAGCGCCACCTCCGCGATCTCAGGGGCGCTCTCGAGGTAGAAGCGCATGAACTCACGGACGACCTCTTCGTTGAACGACTCGACATTCGCGTAGACGAAAAGTGGGCGAGCGAGCGGCGCGTAGTCACCCGACAATGCCGTCTCGATGCTTGGTGCGACACAGCCCGACCCTCCGTCGACCGAGACCGCCTTGAGCGCGTCTGGGTTCTGCACGAAGTACGAGAAACCGAAGTAGCCGGCGCCCCCGGTCGCTCCTTGAACTGCCTGCACGATCACGTTGTCGTCCTCGGAGGCCGTGTAGTCGGCGCGGCTCGCTCCCTCGTCGCCGTTGACGACGTCCGTGAAGTAGTCAAAGGTCCCCGAGTCGGTCCCGGGCCCGGCGAGCGTGAGCGCTTCGTCGGGAAAACTCGGATCCACGTCGGCCCAGTTCTCGATCGTGCTTTCCGACTCAGGTGCCCAGATCGTGCCGAGTTGCTCGACGGTCAGGCAGTCGACCCAGTCGTTGTCGGGATTGACAACAACGGTGAGCGCGTCTGTGGCGACGGCGAACTCGATGAACTCCACGCCGTGATCGGCGCATAGCTCGACTTCCTCGTCCTTGATCGGACGCGACGCGTCCGAGAAGTCGGTCTCGCCGGCGCAGAAACGCTCGAAACCGCCGCCGGTGCCCGAGATTCCGACCGTGATACGCGCGCTCGGGTGGACGATCTGGAACTCCTCGGCGGCGAGGGTCGTCAACGGAGCGACAGTGCTCGAGCCGTCGATCTCCACGCGCCCTCCGATGCCGCCCTCGTCGCCGCCGCAGCTGGCGGCGATCACGGCAACTGTCGCGAGAAGTGCGAACAGTGCGACCAGGGTGAGCTCCCATCGGCGGCGAGCGGTCATCGACAGAACGGCACGATCTCGCTCGAAGCACGGTCGTCGTGTGGCATAGCCTCATCTTGAGCAGTGGCACCGCCACTGTGGGCTCACGCGCGGTGAAGGAGTGGTTACGAAGTGGTGAAACCGGCCGAGCTCCCGGGCCTCGTTGACGGCGGCACCAAGATCGGTGATGCTGGTGTGGTTCCCGACGGATCGGAGTTGGTATGGCCGAGACAGTGGAGGAGTTCCTCGCGCGGCGACACATCGCATCGCTCGGCACGCACAATCGCGACGGGTCGATCCAGCTCAGTGCAGTCTGGTACGCGTTCGAAGCTGCCAGCGTGTACGTACCGACGTCCGCCGGTTCGGTGAAGGCCCGTAACGTTCAGGCGCGCGGCACCGCGAACGTCCTCGTCGACTCCAGGGAACCCGGCGCGGCGCTCAAGGCCGCTTCTAGCTACGGCCCGGCGGAGGTCCTGACCGGCGACGAGGCCGCCGCGATCAACCTCGCTATCTTCGAGCGCTATCTCAGCGCTGATGCCGTTGCCGACGAGCGCGTCGGCGGCTACATGATCGAGAATGATGATGTGACCGTGAAAGTGACGCCGAAGCGCTGGAACTGGCTCGATCTGGGCGAGGCGTTCGGTGGCCTGTTCGAGACTCCGGGGTATATGCTGCCCCTCGGCTAAGCGCTCTGCATGGGACGCGATACGGGCGACTACTATCGGGTACTGGGCTTATCGCCCGGCGCCGACCAGGACGCGATCAAGCGCGCGTTTCGAGGGTTGGTGCAGGAACACCATCCCGATGTTTCGGACGATCCTCATTCCGAGATCGTGTTCCGTGGAATCGTCGAAGCGTACGAGGCGCTGTCCGGTAGCGACGACGGTCGTACCTACGTCGAGAGCCCGCGACCGCGCCCGCGCTCTCCGGGCTCTCGCCGCACGCAGGTCGTCTCCCAGGTCACCATCGACTCGAGTCGTGCACGACGTGGAGCGGAGGTTGCGGTGTTCTTCGCGTTCGAGCGGACCTGCGGCTCGTGCCGTGGTGAGGGAATCGACACGGACGCGCCGACGGAGCCCTGCTCGGTCTGCGGTGGCCATGGGTGGGCCCGTGACGTCTCGCACTCCGACATTGGGCGCTGGATTCAGGTAGACACGTGTGCGGCCTGTGCGGGCACCGGCGTCGTGAGCGAGCCGTGCGGCCCCTGCCAGGGCGACGGGCGGCGTCGCGATCGGCGCCGGCTTTCGGTTTCGGTTCCGGCCGGGGTCAGGGACGGTCAACGCGTTCGCGTGCCAGGTGCAGGGCACGTCGATGCCGCTGCCAACGTCGGTGACGGCTACCTGATCGTGCACGTGACGCGCCACGTGTCACCAGAGGCGCGGGCGGTCCGCGCGATCGCCGGTCTCGGCGTTCTGGGTGGGCTGGTCTTGCTCGGGCTCATGGTCACGCAGTCCCTCTAGGTAGCGTGCGCGAGCTCACGCGGTCAAGCGCCCCAACGTGGACTAGGCGTCGACTGCGGGAAACGTGCAGCGAACGGTGAGCCCCTGGCCTTCGCCGCCGCTGGCGATCACGTCACCGTCGGCTGAGGTCACGATGTGCTTCGTGATCGCGAGGCCGAGCCCAGTGCCTCGTGACGTACGCGCTCGATCGGCTCGGTAAAAGCGCTCGAAGAGCCGAGCTAGTTCGTGCTCGGCGACACCCGCGCCGTCGTCGCTCGCCGTGAGGTCGACGCCGCGGCCCGCATCGCTGGTCACCGACAGACTGAGCGTGGCGCCAGGCCCTGCATAGCGGATCGCGTTCTCGATCAGATTGCGAGCGATCACCCGGATCATCCGCGGCCGCAACGGCAGCTCGGTCTCGTCTGCTCCCTCGATCTCGATCACCACGCCCGCGCGCTCGGCGCTTTCAGCCAGCTCATCGGCCACCTCGCGCAGCAACGGCACAGCCGCGGAGATCCCGAGCGACACGACCTCCTTACCGCTCTCGAGCTCGCTGAGGAAGAGCACGTCGTCGATCAGCTCGCCGATCTGGCGAACCTCGCGGCGCGCCAGCTCGATCAGCTCCGGCACGTTGCTGTCCGGAAGCTCGGCGCTGTCGAGCAGGGCAAGCAGTCGAGCCAGCGGCGTCCGTAGCTCGTGGGAGACCGACGCTGTGAAACCAGCCCGAAGCTCCTGGTATGCGGCGAGATCGCCAGGTTCGCTCAAGTAGACGATCGTTTCGGTCTGTCCGTTGATCTCGTACGGGACGACGAAGGGAACGTGGCCTTCGCCGCCCTCGAGGATCCCTTCCGGCAGAGGCGTGCCCTCCTCGAGCCCTTCGATCGCTTCGCGCGCGCGCCGGCTGGCAGCGACGAGTCGGCGATCGCTGTCGATCACGACGACGATTTCACGGCTCTCCTCGATCAACATGCGAGCTCGCGTGAGGCCATGGACGCGATCCGTCGGGTCGGGCAGCCCGTCTTCTCGACCCATTCTCATGGTGTGCCTGCCCTACCTTGTCGTCTTGAGTGATGCGATGTCTATCGTCCGAGTCTATGCCTCGGGTGCTGCTCGTTGAGGATGATGAGGTTATCGCCGAGGGCATGGCCCGCCACCTGGGCAGTGCCGGGTTCGACGTGGTCCGCGTGGAACGTGGCGACGTCGGGCTGAAACGCCTGCGGTTCGAGGGATTCGAAGTGTGCGTGCTCGATCTGATGGTGCCCGGCGTCGATGGGTGGCGCTTGATCGAGGAGGTTCGGGGAGAGGGGATCGGCGTGCCGATCGTGGTCGTGTCTGCACGAGGGACAGAGCACGACCGGGTGCACGCGCTGGAGCTCGGCGCGGACGACTTTCTCGTCAAGCCGTTCTCGATGAAGGAGCTCGTAGCGCGGGTTCGAGCGGCTGCCAGGCGCGGTGTTCGCGTTGTGGAGCCTGCACGAGGCGAGGTCGTACGGGTCGGCGAGCTCGTCGTCGACCCGGCCAATGTGCAGGCGTTCGTCGGCGGCGTCTCATGTGAGCTCACCCCGACGGAGTTCAGGCTCCTCTACGTGTTGGCGTTGGAGGCTGGTCGCGTTGTCTCACGTGACGAGTTGTTGCAGAGAGTGTGGGGGCGTCGGATGTCGACGCGTGACCGGACAGTCGACGTGTTCGTGCGGAAGCTGCGTGAGAAGGTTGACGGCCGATCCGAGGACTGGACGTTCCTGCACACGCGGTATGGGGTGGGCTACAAGCTCGAGGCTGTACGTGCGGGCGAGGTAGACGCGGCCGACGACTCGCCGGCTGACCTCTCGTCGGCTGATCCAAGCTGACCCGCCGGTCGGTACCGCTCCCCGACGGCCCCAGCGGCTCGGCGTCCACGATCGGCACCTCTACGATCAGCCCGTGACGCTTCTTGCAGCAACCGGCCTGCGGCTCGAACACGGCGGCGAAGCACTCTTCTCCGACGTCTCGTTCACCCTGAAGGCCAGGGACCGGGTGGCTCTAGCCGGGCCCAACGGCGCCGGCAAGACGACGTTGCTGCGGGTGCTCGCAGGCCAGTTGAGTGCAGACGCTGGCCAGGTCGGGATCGCGAAAGGGGTCAGGGTCGCTCTCCACGATCAGCGTCCTCCCGCGTCATCGGGCGAGCGACTCGGAGACTACGTGCTGGGTGGGTTGGCTCACCTCATCGAGCTCGAGGAGCAGTTGCGGCAACTTGAAGCTCTGATGGCCGACGATCACAGATCGCAGACTCTCGGACGCTACGCGGCCGCGCAGCAGGGGCTCGAGGCTGCGGGCGGTTACGGCTGGCGCGAGAGGCCACGCGCATACGCTCGCAGCCTCGGCTTCACGCCGGCTGATCTCGCGCGACCGCTCTCCTCCTTTTCTGGCGGCGAGCTCACGCGCGCGTCACTGGCGAGGGTACTCGGATCTCGGCCAGAGGTCCTGCTGCTCGACGAGCCGACGAACCATCTGGACCTCGAGCGGATCGAGTGGCTCGAGCGCGAGCTCAAGGATCT
>JAUVPB010000115.1 GCA_030598925.1 Actinomycetes bacterium | reverse complement strand
GGAGTCACGTCGACGCTTGACGACACCGAGGTCTTCTCGCCCTTCGCTCCTGCCGTCGCACGGGACGAGGCGAAGGTCACGGGATCGGCCGACGTCGTCGACGCGGCGACGGGCGAGCGTGTCACGTTCGACACGCCGTTCTGGTTCGCCGTCGCCGCCTTCAGACCCGACGTCAGACTCGTCGGCGGCTAGTACCACGGCCGGGGCAGGATCGCCGCGAATCCTGCCCCGCGGCCGTAGTCCCTACATCTGGATCTCGATCGCCTCCGCGACCTCGACGCTGCCGCCACCCTCGAGGATCGGGCAACCGCTCGCGAGCTTGATCGCGGCGTCCTGGCTGTCTGCGTTCAGCAGCGAGTAGCCACTGAGTGGGTTGGCGCCGCCGTCGGCCGAGACCGAGCCGTTGCTGGCAATCGTCGAAGACTTTCCAACCGGGTTGCCGGGGTCGACGAGCGCGTCGCCGAGGCCCTGCATCCACGCGCCCCAAGCCTGCATGACCTTGGCCTGCTCGGCTTCGGACTCGGGCATCGATCCACCGTGATAAGCGAGCACGTACTTCGGCATCTGATCCTCCTGGAACGTTGTGTTTTGCGGCGCTGTTCGCCGCCTTCATACCACACGTCGATCGGCAGCACTGCCGATCGACGCGCGCACCTGGCGGTTTGTTGAGCTGATGTGGCGCGGGCGCCGCGCAACTGCCACGCCTAACGAGCGTCGAGAGCCTCGACTGCAGCCGTAAAGCACTCGAGCGGAGGCTGCGTAAGACCGAAGCCGATCACTCCCCGGCCCGGCTCGGGGTGCACCATGACGATGTCGATCGTCGGGCGAATCCCGGTCTCGACCACGCGCCGGACGTCGACGCCGATCGGCGCGCCACGATCGTCGAGTAGGGGGACGCGGTAGTCCTCATGCTCGCCGAGTGCGATCTGTGCCGCGTCAGCAGTAAGCCTTCTAGCGAGGGCTTCGTCGGCTCCGACCGTCGGCCAGAAGGCCGGCGCGGCCGGCAAGACCGTCGCACCGAGCCCGTAGCACTCGACGAGGAGCGAATCGCCGCACGCAGGGCCAGCGTCGCCGAGGTCAAATCCATCGAAGAGGACACCTTCCGGGACCGGGGCCGGCGCGGTGAACCAGGTCCCCGGGAGTCCGGACACGCGGATCCCGCACTCGCCGCCGTTGGCGCCACAGGCGGTCAGCAGGCTCGATCCCTCAACCCCGTCGGCGGCGTCGAGAGCGAGCTTCGCGGCAGCGAGCGGAACGGGTACGAAGAACTGCGTGTTGTCGCGCATGAGCTGGAAGACGCGCTCCTGGATCGTCGCTGGAACGCCGGCCCTGATGAACCCGTCGGCCAGGCGCTCGGCAAACATCGACGTCGCCGCCGCGTTGCGGTTGTGGAGCTCGTCGCCACGGCGGAGCGCTTCGGACATCAGCTCGCGGCAGTCGATTCCGCCGACTGCGACGAGCGCCTCGTCGAGGGCCGGCCCGAGCTCGTCACGGAACCAGGCCAGGCGTTCCTCCACACCCTCGTCGTACATGCCCAGCACAAGACTTCGGCCGAAGCCCTCCATCAGGAAGTGAAACGCACGATTTCCGTTGGCGCGATCCTCGAGCACCATCACCGGAAGCGATGCCGGAATCGAGCCGACCCCGCCGGCCATCGCGGCGTGATCCTGAGCCGCTCCGACGGTGATCTCGCCCGACGCGGCTAGCTGCTCGGCCTCCTCGCGCGACGCCGCGAGCCCCTCGAAGAGCGCGGCTCCGACGACCCCGCTACGAATGAGCGGCGAGAGCTCGTCCCACGGCGCCGGTGGGGCAGCGTGGAGCACCCGATCCGGCTCCAGGCCGGGGATCACCTCGCCCGCAGGCCGAACGCCGACGAGCCACGGCTCGCTCGCCAGCACTCGCTCGATGGCCTCCGCGTTGGCGGCCGCGCTGGCGGCTGGATCGAGCGGCATGGTCGTCGCAGCGTACGGCATGATGGCGGCCGTGCAGCAGTCGCCTTCGCAGCGAGCCGATATTCCGCCCTTCTACGTGATGGAGGTAATGCGCGCCGCGGAGGAGCGTGAGCAAGCGGGCGGCGACGTGCTGCATCTCGAAGTAGGACAGCCATCCACGGGGGCGCCGCAGGGCGTGGTCGAGGCGGCGGAAGCAGCGCTGCGAAGCGGGGCCGCTCTCGGCTACACGAGCGCGCTCGGGACGCCGGAGCTCCGCGCCGCAATCGCAGCGCACTACGCTGACTGGTACGGCCTCAGCCTCGAGCCATCACAGATCGCGGTGACGACTGGAGCGTCGGCCTCCTGCGTCCTCGCGTTCCTCGCTTGCTTCGACGTGGGAGACCGAGTCGCCGTCTCGTCGCCGGGCTACCCCTGCTACAAGAACATCCTCGCGTCGTTCGGCATTGAGGTCGTCGACATCCCGGTCGACGCCTCGACGCGTTTTCAACTCACACCTGAGCTCCTCGACGCATGTCAGCCTCTCGCAGGAGTCGTCGTCGCGAGCCCGTCGAATCCGACCGGGACGATGCTCGAGCCGGCGATGCTCGCGTCCCTGAGTGAGTGGTGCTCGGCTCACGGCGTTCGGCTGATCTCAGACGAGATCTACCACGGCATCACGTACGGCAAGACCGCGCCCACCGCGGCCGCCCACTCTGCGGACGCGATCGTGATGAACAGCTTCTCCAAGTACTTCTCGATGACGGGTTGGCGACTCGGATGGCTCCTCGTCCCCGACGAACTGCACGGCGCAGTCGAGCGGCTTGCACAGAACCTGTACATCTCGGCGCCGACGCTGTCGCAAGTTGCCGGAGTAGCCGCTTTCGACTGCCACGAAGAGCTCGCGGAGAACGTCCGTCGCTACGCCCGCAACCGCGAGATCCTGCTCGAACGCCTGCCTGCGGCCGGCATCGACGACGTCGCCCCGGCCGACGGAGCCTTCTACATTTGGGGACGGGTCGACCACCTCGATGACAGCCAGACGCTTTCGGCACAGTGGCTCGACGAACTCGGAATTGCCGTGACGGGTGGAATCGACTTCGACCCGGACCGCGGCGGACGCTACATGCGCTTTTCCTTCGCAGGGGCGACCGACGAGATGGTGGAGGCGACCAGGCGACTCGAGCAGTGGGCGACCGGCCGCTAGGCCGAGCCTTCGCCCGCGAACTCGATCAACACCGACGACTCGTCGCCCACGGTCCACGCGTCGTGGCCCGGCTCGATCACCACGACGTCGCCCTCGGCGACCTCGAACGCCGAACCGTCCGCGGCCTCGACGTGCATGCGGCCGCGGACGATCACTCCTACATGCCGTCGAGGACAACGGGGCTCACCGACTTCAGGCGAGCTGTGCTCGCTCCAGCGCCAGCCCGGGGCATGCGCGATGCGCTTCACGACGACACCGCCGAGCTCCACCGTCTCCACGGTGACGCGTCCGCCGGCCATCTCCGTGCGCTCGCCTGCCTCGAGCGCGCGACGTTCGGTAGCCACGTCGCGGCCTAGAGCTTCCTCGGATTCCCGTCGACGTCCATGAGCGAGAAGTACTTCTCGTCCTGCAACGTCGCCGGCGTTGGGTACGCGACCTTGGAATGCGACAGACCAAGCGACACGATCGCCTCGGTCATCTTGATGGCGACCGGGCCCGGGTTGATCACCTGCGCCTCGAGGTTCTTCTGCATGTACTCGCCGGCCTGATGCATGGTCGTCGAGCCGAGCAGGATGCAGTCTGCACCGTCCTCGTCAATCGCCCGCTGTGCCTCATCCGTCAGCTTCTGGAACATCTCCTCTTCCTTGCCCTCGAACAGCGCCTCGACCTCCGGCGGCATGTTGACCGAGCGAATGGAGGCACACTTGCCCTCGAGGTGGTAGACGGCGAGATTCTTGTCGTAGAAGAACTTCCACTTGTCCCACATCGTGATGATCGAGAACCGTTTCCCGAGCATGATCGCGGTCGCGTACGCCACGAGTCCGGGGCCGATCACCGGAATGGTCATGCGTGAACGCATGGCGGCGAGCCCGGAATCCGACACCGTGTCCATGACGACGGCGTCGTACCCCTCCTCCTCCGCCCGCAGGCCAGCTTCCGCGACGTAGATATCGAACAGCAGCGACTCGTACTCGGAGTCGAGCATCGTGATCGAGTTTCGAACGGGGACGCACTCGACCTTCGTGTCGGGTCCGAGTATCTCCGACGGGATCTGCGCGGCACGGGCAGCGATCCCAACCTCGTCGAATGGGAAGGGGATGATGTACTTGATCCGCATCGGGCTCCTCCGGTCAGTGGTCGGTCGCTCCGGCGAGAGCCGGCCGCTGGGATTATCGCCTAGCTGCGTTGTCGATGACTGGCCTGACCGCGCAGGGGTCTCAATGCTTGGCCCAACGCGCGGCGCACCCTATGATGATCGCGGCCTCAGAGACGACAATCTCTTCGCCGCCATCCCATGAACGTCGTCCTCACACCTGCCGAGACCGAGCAGACGCCAACCGGGCGCCGCCAAGCGGCTCCGCGGCAGTGAAGGGCGCCCGCGCCCTCAACCACGGGTTCCGCACGGGCGAGCGCTCAGCCGTCGAAATCGCCGAATCAGCGCTCACAGCCGTTGAGGGAGACAAGCTTGGCTGCTTCTGGCAGGTCACTGCGGAGCAGGCCCTCTCACGCGCAGCTCAGCTCGACCGGCGCCGAGCGCAGGGCGAAGAATTCGGTGCGCTCGCGGCCGTGCCGTTTGCGGTGAAGGACTGCTTCGATGTCGCGGGGCTTCCGACGACGTGTGGAATCGCCGGTGATCCTCTCTCCCCCATCCCAGACGCCGACGCTGAGGCGATCCGGAGGCTCGAGCGCGTAGATGCCGTGCTCGTCGGCAAGACCAGCATGGACCAGCTCGCGTGGGGCATGAAAGGCGAGGCGCCAGGCTTCCCGGCCGTGCACAACCCCGTCGATCCGACCCGGATGCCGGGCGGCTCGTCGGGGGGATCAGCGGTCGCCGTCGCGAGCGGCGTCGTCCCGTTGGCACTCGGAACCGACGCGGGCGGGTCGGTCCGGCTGCCAGCGGCTTGGTGCAACGTGTACGGCTTCAAGCCGACGCTCGGCTCGATCCCGACGAGCGGCTGCGCACCCATGGCCCCGAGCCTGGATACCGTCGGTGTCTTCGCGCGGACGATGTCCGATCTCATTCGTGTGGCCGGCGACCTGGGAGTAGATGTGACGGCTGGTGGCGCACCAGCCGCGCCCCGTGTTGGAGTCGTCCGTGAGGCATTCGAGAGTGCCGATCCCGCCGTTGTCGCCGCGTGCGACGGCGCTCTCCAACGATGGGAATCCGAGGGTGCCGTTCTCGTCGACGTCGAGTTGCCCTGGCTGCGCCGCGGCCTCGGCTCGATCTACGCATGCGAGCTCGCAGCCTCCTGGACGGCAGCCGTCGACCCATCGGACGAGCGGTTACTGCCGACTGTCCGAGCAGGCCTCGAGCATGGCAGCACCATCGACGCCGTCTCATACCTGCGCGCGCTGGACTCGCTACGTACAGTCCGCGTCGAGGCCGCAGCCTCCGCTGAAGCCATCGACGTCGTCGCAGGCCCCACGTCGCCGATCGTCGCACCGCCATTGAGCGATCCGGACGCAACGCCGGTCGCTGGACGCAACACACGCGTCTTCAACGGCCTCGGCTGGCCCTCAATCTCGATTCCGGTGAGGACGGAGGGCATGCCCGTCGGTCTGCAACTTGCAGCGATCGACGGCGACGACGGGCGGCTGCTCGCGATCTCGGCGCAGCTCGCGGATGTTGCCAACCCGTAGGCTCGAGCACCCGCTCGCGAGGACTCGAGGGTGAGACTTCCGGCCACCGTCGGCGCATCTGCGGCCGGCGTCACCGTCGGCTGGCAGGTGACGAGCGTCGGAGCGGTAGCCGACACCGTCGCTCAGGGATACGGCGTCTCGCTCGCCGCTGTGGGCCTGCTGACGACGGCCATGTTCGTAACACACCTGATCGTTCAGCTGCCCGGCGGGCGGCTGATCGACCGCGTCGGAGCGCGCGTGGTCGCCATCTGGGGCATCGCGATCGTCGGCAGCATGAACGCACTGGCGCTCCTTGCGCCTGAGTACGGGCTTGGCCTCACCGCTCGCGCGCTCATCGGCCTTGGCACCGGCCTTACGTTCATCGCAGGAAGCGACTACGTGCGCTCGATGGTCGGCTCGGCGTTCGCACAGGGCATGTACGGAGGAATCAACCTCGGTATGGGTGGTGTTGCGCTCGCTGTCGTGCCGCTCTTCGAGGGGTCGCTGGGATGGCGCGCACCGTTCGCGACGGGCGCGGCGCTCTCGCTCGTATCCGCGGCGGCGCTCCTGGCGAGCCCGGCCGACCGAGCGCGCCGGGTCGAGTCCGGGACGTCACGCGCGACAGCTCCGATGCGGGCCCTCCGCCCTCTGGGACTCTCTCCACTGGTGCTGATCCACGCCGCCTCCTTCGGTCTGAACGTCGTCGTGGCCAACTGGATCGTCGTCCTCCTCGAGCGTGCGGGCGACTACTCGACCAGAACCGCCGCAATCATCGGCGCCCTCACGCTGATGGCGGGAGTGATCACACGACCTCTCGGTGGGTGGGTGATGCGGGAACATCCAGATCGTGCTCGCGCGCTGATCGGCCTCAGCTTGCTCAGCGGTGGCGCGGCGGTCGTGGCTCTCGCGTCGGCGGGACCGCCACCGCTGATGGCACTCGCCGGCATCGTCGTCGGCCTCTCCGCTGGGTTCCCGTTTGCCGCCGCCTTTACGGGAGCCGCCAAGGCGCGGCCCTCGATGCCCGGAACGAGCGTCGCGTACGTAAACGCGTTGGCCAGCATCGCGATCCTCGTGGGCATGCCGCTCGTCGGATTGAGTTTCTCGCTGGAGAGCGACGGTCGGATCGGGTTCATCGTGGTCGGCACACTCTGGGCCCTGACCGTGCTCGCTCTGCCGAGCAGGCGGCTGCTCGGCCTCGAGCCTGCGCCGTCTCAGCCCGAGCAGCCAGCAGCCAGAACGTAGCTGCGGGGCACGCGGAGCGCGGCGCGGCGGCCTGCGCGCTACCGGAGCCTGAAGCCTGTGTTGAGCGGGTCATCGGGGTCGAGCTCGAACACGTGCGAGCCCGTTCTGAAGGCGGCCCCTTCGACCTCAGTGACAACGGCCGCGCGCGATGCCACCTCGGTTTCCTCCACGATCGAAGCCGTGAACTCGGTCCCGATGATGCTCCGGTGGAGGAGCGACTCTCCACCGCGCAGACGGCCCTCACGCGCGAGCAGCGCGAGGCGAGCCGACGTTCCGCTCCCGCATGGCGAGCGATCGACCTCGCCGTCGGCGAATACGGTGACGTTTCGTTGCACGAGCGCGTGACGATCTGCATCGCCGCCACCGCCATCGCCACCACCGGCCGCGGGACTGGCATCTTCGTCCTGAAAGAAGATCACGCCGTAGATGTCGCGGAGCTCGGGCTCCAGCGGATGGCAGAACTGGCGCTGCTGCTCAAGCTCCCGCTTGATCTGACGTCCGAGCTGGATGAACCGGCCAACATTCTCCGGGCTGACGCTGATGCCGGCAGCGCCGGAGTCAACGGACGCGTAGAAGGCGCCGCCGTATGCCACGTCGACTGAGCCGCCCCCGTCCGCGAGAGCGTCTAGCCGGCACCCGGTCACTTCGACGAAGGCTGGGACGTTCGTGAACCGCACCGAACGCACCCGCCCACCGACGACCGTGGCGACCGTCCCGAGTCGCCCGGAGGGGACATCGACAACGACCCTGGTCTCGGGCTCGACGGCCGTGACTCGCCCCGATTCGAGGGCCCAGGTCACGAGCGCGATCGTGCCGTGACCGCAAGCGGTCGAGTAGCCCGCGTTGTGGAAGAACACCGCGCCTAGGTCAGCCCCGTCGTCGTTGGGCGTGGTCACGAAACAGCCGTACATGTCGGCATGTCCGCGCGGCTCGTTCACGAGCAGCTGACGGGTGGCGTCGAGGTGGTCGGCGGCGTAGCGCCGCTTTGCGAGGACGGTCGTCCCGCCGAGCTCTGGTACGCCGTCCGTGACGATACGAAAGGGTTCCCCAGCCGTGTGGTAGTCGACGGTCCGGGCTATCACGCGCGACATCGAGACACTCCGCGCAGATCAGTCGCCCGGAAGACCGAACCAATATCGTCCGCCCGCCTTCTCAGAGGCGGGGTATGAGCTCTCGCGCGGCCAGGTCGGCCAGCTCGCCGGCAGCGTCGGACGACGGCGGAAAGAGCACCACGGAATCGGCGCCGGCGTCGAGGTAGCTCTTGACCTTCTCTGCGCATTCGTCCGGCTCGCCCGCCAGGACGAGGTCGTCCAACCACTCGTCTGGCATCTCGCGCGCAACGCGGTCAGCGCCGCCCGCCGCTAGCTCGGCAAGCTCGGCACCGATCCCGTAGACGTCCGTCAGCGCGCTCTTGGGCATCGCGGCAAGGTAGAACGCCGCGGCTCCCCGCAGCGCTTGGCGAGCTTTCTTCCCATCCTTGTCCATCGCAAACAGCGCGAACGTCGCGACGCGCTGCCGCTCGGTCCTCCCCGCCTTCTG
>JAUVPB010000177.1 GCA_030598925.1 Actinomycetes bacterium | reverse complement strand
GTCCACCAGAAGCGGCCCATCACAAACAGCCCGAGCCCGGCGGTCGCAGCAGCCGCCGGCCCAACTCCCGATCTCACTGGCGACGTCGCCCAGCGGATCCAGCGGGTTCTGGCCGAGCAGATCAACCCGGGAATCGCCAGCCACGGCGGCCACGCAGAGCTCGTCGCCGTCGAAGACTCGACCGCCTACCTCCGCCTCGGCGGCGGCTGCCAGGGCTGCGCCATGGCACCCGTAACGCTCACCCAGGGGATCGAAGTCGCCATGAACGCGGCCGCACCCGAGATCACACGCGTCATCGACGTCACCGACCACGCCAACGGCACAAACCCCTACTACGAAGAAGCAAAAAAGTAACGGTCGCTCAGCGGAAGCGTTTCGCGTCGGTCGCGGCGTAGCGTGCAACCTTGTCGTTGGCCTCTCGCACGTTGCGAAGTCTCTCAACGAGCGCCGCCACGGATGTGGCAGGAATCGCACAGGTCATCTCGGTCGCCGACATGCCCGTGCGGGCGCCACTCAGCATGCAGCCGACACTGGCGGCGACCTCGCCTTGCTCCTTCGCGATCGCGATGATGTGGCACTGCGGCTCGCCCTCGACTCGCAGGCTTGGCCATGCGTCGTGGAGCATCATCAGCTGCTTGGCGTTGAGGCGCAGGAAGATGACGTCGGGGTCTAGGGGAGTCTCGCTGAGTGACCCGTAGATGATTGAGTCCGGGCACGACCTGACGGTGGGGATATCCGGCAACACGTCGGGCGAGACCCACTCGCTCTCGACGAGCACAGCGACGTCCTCCTGCTCGGCGGCTTCCTCCAGAGTCGTGAGGCCCTGTGTGAGGCTCCCGACCGCTGCGCTCGCCACCTGGCGCTTTCGCCGATGTCCAAACGAGAGGGGTCATGAGAGGCGGGGACGAGCGGCCGGCGACCGTTGCGCCGTGAAAACAGGTACAAACCGGGGCGTGATCGAAGCCGGCTACAGGCGAGGGCTTGACCTCATCGAGAGCGGCAGGTACTACGACGCCCACGAGGTCATCGAGGATGTCTGGCGCGTGGCCGAGCAGGAGGAGCGCGACTTCTTTCAGGGCCTCGTGCACGTCGCCGTTGCCTGGTACCAGGCCGGACGCGGGAACCGCTATGGCTGCGAACGTCAGCTCGAGAAGGCGACTCGGCGCCTCTCCCCCTACACGCCCAGCCATCGCGGACTTGACGTCGTCGATCTGCTCGCCCAGGTGCAGGCGGCAGCCGACTCGTACCCAGATCTGCCGAAACCGCGGCTTCACCGGACGGCCTAACCGCGACAGCCCCTCCGTTCCCGGCAGGGCTCCCCCGGGGTGTTCATTGGCCGCGGCAAGCACCTGCATGAGTTGAGAAGCGAGCGGTTCTGCGCTTCGGCGTCCACGGCGAGATGACCGTAGGTCTGGTCGATCATCTCGACGCTCGTTCCCATGAACCCACCCAGCGCGGACAGCCAGGCCTGTCGTTACGGACTGGTCGTCCCCCGTTGACGGTTGCCGGAGTGTGTTGTGAACGAAGCGATTTCGGACTGCGAGGCTCGTCGACCTCCGCAGCGCCGGGTGCTTGTGCAACGCTACGAGCGCGATCGCAACGCTGTCCAGGCTGCCAGGAGGGGCTACGAGCTGATGGCTATTGGGAAGACGTGGCCGAGTAAGAACGCCTCTGAATCAGCGTTCCAGCGCGGCCTGAGGAAGTCGCGGCAGGCCGAGCTCGTGACATCCCGGTGCGGCTTGTGCGGCGAGCAGTATCAAGGGGCGTTCGTCCGTACGAGGCGTTGGCATCGTCGTCATCTCGCGAAGACGCACCCGGAGGTCAAGCCGAAACCGGCCGGGCGCTCGCGACGGACAGCCCGCAGGTAACGGTCTGCGCCGGTCGACGCCGTTGGGCGGGGGCGAACGCCTGCCCCGTCTGGCCCCGGGGTTGCGCCTCACGTAGAAGGGGCAGCCTCGAGCTGCCCCTTCCGCGGATTGAACTGTTTCTCGCGCGGCTGCGCGAGGGTTTACATCATTCCTTCCATGCCTCCCATGCCGCCCATGCCGCCCGCGCCGCCCGCGCCTCCCATGCCTCCCATGGCCGGAGCGCCTGCATCCTCGGGTGGCTCGGCGACGATCGCCTCGGTGGTGAGAATGTTCTTGGCGATTGAGGCGGCGTTTTGGAGTGCGGAGCGGGTGACCATGGTTGGGTCGATGACGCCGGCTTTGACGAGGTATGTTCGGAGAGGCCTTCTCGCCGGAGCCTGATGCCGACGTCATCGCGCGGGCGAACCAAATGCTCAATGAGCGCACGGCCACCATCGAGGACAGGCTCGGCCACGGCGACTATCTCGTGGGCGACAACCTCACTGCCGCCGACATCGCGTGTGCAGCGCCGCTGTACTTGGCGGATCTGCCAGCGGAGGCTGCCACGGAGGACAATCCCATGGACACGTTCTTCCACAAGAACCTGATCCTGGGCGAGGGGCGGCCGCAGACGACAGAGTGGGTGCGCCGCGTGATGGCGTACGACCCCGTCAGAGGGCAGCGCCTAGCGGTCGCCTGATCCTGCGTTGTTGATCTCCACCGTAGCGGCTCAACGAGGATCACATTCGCGTGCTCGTTGGTGGGCGCGCCCAATACGCGCCCATCTTCGGGTCCCAGGTCGGGATCCCAGTAGGCGATCGCTAGTTACGGTGTTTGGCCGGCCGCGAGTTGGCCGTCCTGTTCGTCACCGGTCTGTAGTGGGCGCGGCTTCTTGGTCGCTGCGCTGGTCGCGATTGTGATCGCGGTGGCGGCGGTGGTTCCTACTGTCCTGAAGCGGCCTCGAGGCCGAACGCGACGCGCGGTTTTCAGGCGCCGCGCGCCGTGCCGGCGATCTCGAGGGTGCCGAACTGGCACTCGGTGGGCTCGGCTCAGCAGAACCAGGGCTCCGTGAGCCGGGGCCTCCCCTCGACCGAGCCGGCGAGCAAGGGTTCGGGCGCGCGAGGGCGATCGGCGGCCTCGTAGACCTCGTCCCTAATCTTCGCGAACGTTGCAGCGATGGGCTCGTCGGAGGCGACGCTGTCACTGGTCAGGCTGGCCAGGCGCTCCTGCAACTCGTCGACTTGAGCGTCCGATGCAGCCCAGGTGTAGGTCAGACGCTCGCGGTCGTAAGGGCCGAGTCGAGCCCGCAGCTCCGCGTCCTGGAGAAGCAGCGACCCTTCGGGTAGCAGCAGGCGGATCGTGAACTGGACGGGATCGACGTTGCCGACCAGGTCGTGCTCGGCGACGAAGTCGACGATGTCGGCCACGTCGTCGAGCGCTGTCCAGGGCGTGAACGGAAGGAACGACGGGCGGATCTCGATCCCGTGCGAGCGAAGCAGCAGGATTGCTGCGGCGGCTTGCTCGGTCGTGTGTCCTTTGTCGAGTCGCTCGAGGATCTCGTCGTTGGCGCCCTCGAGTGCCGAGACGACGAACAGGCAGCCGGCGGCTGCCAGTTCGCCCCAGATGTCCGGGTACTCGAGGATGTGCTCGACCTTCGTCGTGCAGTCGAACGTGAGATCTGGGAAGCGCTCGTGCATCGCCCTGGCAATGCGGAGCGAGTGACGGACGCCATTGAAGAAATCGGGGTCACCGAACGTGATGTGCCGCGCACCGCTCTCGACGAGCCGTCCGATGTCCGCGAGGACAACGTCCTCCTGCACGATGCGGATTCGCCCGTCGTAGATCACCGGCACCGGGCAGTGTCTGCACTTGTGGACACAGCCGTGGCTGGCCTCGACGTACCCGACGAGTCGCTCCTCACCGTCGATCGCGAGGTGCGCGTACTCTTCTAGTGGGGGCAGGAGGTCGCGTGCGGGCGGGACGAAGGCCACGCGGTCGAGCCGCACAACCGGCGCCTCGACGGTAGCTGCCCGCGGGTCGCCGTGGCCGAGACCATCGACCCACGCGACGAGATCAGGCTCGTACTCGCCGCCGATCACCCGATCGGCGAGAGAACCGACGCTGAGGTCGCGACCGATCGGCGCGTAGAGGCCGTAGAGGCAGATCGGTAGCTCGGGGCGCGCTCCACGTATCGCTTTGGCCCCGCGCACGGCGAGGCGCATGGCTGTGTGCATCGGCACCGAGAAGGCGACGGCCTCGGACCAGTTCAGCACGTCCGGATCCCACGGCTCGATCGACAGGTCGAGGCAGCGCACCTCGTGAGCTGCCGAGCGAAGAGCTGCGGCCGGCGAGGCAACGTGGAGCGGCTGGTGACCAAGCTCGTAGGTCGAGATCAGCAGAACGCGCATGCCCGCACCGTAGCCCTAACCGCCGCAGGGCTCGACGATCACGACGTCGAGGCGGCTGTGGGCGACGCGCAACGCCTGCTCCACCCCGACGGCTGTTTCACCACGCGCAAAGAGGAAGCCGAGGTAGCGGCCTCCCTCCGGCAACGGCTTGACTCGCTTGCCGGGTGCGATCGAGAGCTCGAGCCCTGTCACACCGGCGACGGCGAGCGCCGCGTCCTGTCCACCGAGTTCCTGCAGAACGCCAGCGCGTGGAATCGGCAGCATCATCACACCCGATGCGGCCTCCTCGCGCGTCTGCCGGTCGAGCGAGAGCCCGAGCGCCCGCCGTAGGATCAGCTCCTCGAAGCTCACGCCCAGCCCGAACCGAAGCGAGCGGGAGCACAGACCCCCGATCGAGCGGGCCGCCAGTTCGAGCAGCCATGCCCGCCCGCTATCAACGCGCAGCTCCGCGTGAATGGGCCCCTCGACGAGACCGAGAGCGGCGACAGCCTCGCTGGTCAAACGCCCAATCGTCGTCAGCGTTGACGTCGGCAGACGCGACGGCGTCACATAGATCGTCTCCTCGAAGTAGGGCCCTTCCAGCGGATCCGGCTTGTCGAAGACAGCAACCAGCTCGAGCTCGCCGGCGCGCAGCATGCCCTCGACAGCGACCTCGGCGCCAGGGATGTATCGCTCGACAAGAAGCAGGCCCGCTGGATCCTCGCCCGCCTGCCGCAGGATCTCGCGGATCCGCGTCGCCGCCACTTCGGCTTCCCTCGGCGTATCGGCTCGGATGACCCCGCGGCTCGCCGACAGCGACACCGGCTTCACGACGCACGGGAAGCCGACCTCGCCTGCGAGCGACGCGACCTGCGCCTCGTCTCCGGAGACGGGGCGGAACTCGGGCTGTGGGAGATTGGCGGCGGCGAACGCGTCACGCATCGCCGCCTTGTCGCGCGCGACCGCGACCGCCTCGGGTGGATTGTGGGCGAGGCCCAGACGCTCCGCCGCCAGCGCAGCGACCAGAACGCCCTGCTCATCGACTGCCACGACCGCATCGAGAGGGGTGCGCTGCGCCAGCTCAACGATCGCTTGGGCAGCGGCCTCGGGGCGGCGCAGATCGACGCGCAGAGCACGGTCTCCGAGCGCACCAGCGAGCGCCTGTCGGTGGTCAGAGGCGACAACGACGTCTGCGTCGAGTCGCGCTGCCGCGTCGAGGAAGTCCTTCGCCCGGTACGTCGCGCTCGGCAACAGCAGAAGTAGATGGGACACGCAGTATCCTAACCATGAGTCGTTGCGAGAACGGCCACCTGAGCAGGAGCAGTCGATGAGCTTCGAAACGATCCCCACCCGCGAGAAGATCTTCGCGATCACCGAGCCCGCCCGGGAGATGGTGCTGCGCGTCCGCGCCGACCAACCCGACGCCGAACGGCTCGCCCTGAGAGTCGAAGTCACCGGCAGCTCGCAGGGCGAGTACGACAGCAGCGCGTCCTTCCAACTCCTCGACGAAATCGGCTCCCACGACGTCGTTGAGCGCCACGACGGCCTGGTGCTCGTGTGCCCCGCAGACGACGTCGACAAGCTCTCGGGCACCACCATCGACCTCGAAGGCGACCAGACCACCGGCTCCCTCACCCTCGTCCACCCGAAGCCACCCATCGCCAGGAGCCCGAGCCCAGCAGTTGCAGCAGCCGCCGGCCCAACTCCCGATCTCAGCGGCGACGTCG
>JAUVPB010000197.1 GCA_030598925.1 Actinomycetes bacterium | reverse complement strand
GACACTGTCTGGCGAATTCCCCCAACCGTCGGAGATTCAGCAGGCGCTGTCTGGCGAGTCCGTGCCTTCGCTGGCGACCAGCACTTCGAGCCTACCCTGGCAAGACGATGCCTGGATGATCCGACTGCGCGGCGAGCTGTCATTCTCGCACTTGCTGGAGCTCTCGCGGGTCAGTGAACCAGTGGCGCGAGCGTTCTACGAGGTGCAGGCGCTCCGCAACCGTTGGAGTGTACGGGAGCTTCGCCGACAGCGCGATGCGATGCTCTTTGATCGGGTCGGCCTCTCGCGGGATCGAGAGGCCGTACTCGCTCTCGCCGATGAAGGACGCCTGGTCGATACACCAACGACCCACGTGCTGAGCATGGGCGTGTAAATTGAGGCTCCAACCTCGCCCCGCGGTCAAGAAAAGCGATGGAAAAACCGAGAGCCCCTCGGAAAGCTTGCAAGACGGACCAGGCCTTGGGGTGGGATCGATCTGGGCGACGGCAGGCCGCGTGACCAGCGCCCATGGCAAGCTCGCTACGCCCGGCGTGTGCGCGCGTGATCCGCGTCGGCACGACCTGGCTCGGTGCCTAGAGACCGGGGCCGTCGAAGTTCAACCTGCTGCCCGAGGATCCTGGAGCTCGCTCACGCAGACTGGCCAAGGGTCAGCTCCTGCTTCTGAAGCCGCGGTGTCAAGAGCTCTTCCCCGAACATCTAATAGGATACAGCAGACAAATACTCACAGTTAGATGTAATCTTCACATGACCACACCGACATTTTGTGTATGCACATCTGCGACTCGGCATATTTGCATGCTGATCCCCAGAACATATGCCGGGTCAGGACCGACGAGGTCGGAGAGCAGACGTAATTCTGAGGCTAGAAAAACCGGGACCTCCTTGGCGAGCTTGCAAGAAGCCGCCGAAGGAGGTCCCGTCTTCTCGTCCTAGGAAGACAGAGAAGACTACCAGTGTGGCACAAACACCTCGACGACCCAACCCTGTACGAACTTCTCCTAAAGATCGACGTGGATCTTTGGACAAAGGCCCGCGAGAGCGGCTGCCCCCGCTGCGGCGGCCCGCTCCACACTGCCCACTACCCCCGCAGGCCCCGGGGTGGCCCAGCGAAGCTCCCGGCCGGCTACGACCGGCGTCTGAGCCTGTGCTGCGGTAGGGACGGCTGCCGCAGGCGTACGACGCCGGCGTCGGTACGCTTCCTCGGTCGACGGTTCTATTTGGCGGCGATGCTCGTGCTGGTCTGCGCGATGCAACTCGGCCCGTCGCGAGTGCGGGTAGCGAAGCTGCACGAACTGTTCGGGGTGAGCCGTTGGACGGTCTGTCGATGGCGTACGTGGTGGCTCGAGGCGTTCGGCGAGACCACGTTTTGGCAGGTGAATCGGGCCCGACTGAGGTCGCAGCCCGACGGACACACGCTGCCCGCGTCGTTGCTCGCGTGCTTCGTCGAAGACGCGTTGCGCGAGCGACTCGTGGCGTTGCTGCGCTTCTTGTCACCGCTGACCGTGCCCGGTTCGTGATGGTGATCATAAACCCGCAGAACATGCCCGTTACATTCAAAGGAGGATCCGATTAGCGTCAATTTAGCCAATGACAAACGACAAGCACGACGCCGCACGAAAGTGGGCCATATTTCGCTTCAGTGTCGTAGGCCCACTGCTGGCCTCGCCACCGCGCCGTGGCGAACTGCACGCTGCGCTCGAGCAGCTCGCGGCGAAGAGCTGGGTGCACCCGACGACGGGCGAGTCAGCCAGCTTCGGCACCTCGACGGTCGAGCGATGGTACTACGCGGCGAAGAACGAACCGCGCGACCCGGTGAATGTGCTGCGTCGCAAGGTCCGCAGTGACGCAGGCGAGCACCCGAGCATGGGCGTCAAGCTTTGCAGCGCCTTGCAGGCGCAACACGGCGAACACCCATATTGGAGCAAGCAGCTGCACTACGACAACCTCGTGACGCTCACCGAGCAGGATGCGTCGCTGGGCGCTGCGCCGTCTTACTCGACGGTGAATCGCTACATGCAGGCACATGATCTGGGCCGCAAGCGACCGCCGTCGAAGCTCACGACCAAGGGCGGTGAACGAGCGGCACAGCGGCTCGAGCATCGGGAGGTCCGCAGCTACGAGGTCTCGCATGTGGGCGGGCTGTGGCACTTGGATTTTCACGAGGGGTCACGCGAGGTCCTCGAGCCCGACGGCCAGCGTTACAAGCCGCGGCTGTATGGCATGCTCGACGACCGCTCACGGCTGGGCGCGCACGCGCAGTGGTACCTCGACGAGACCGCCGAGGCCCTCTTCCACGGGACGAGCCAAGGTTTCATGAAGTATGGGCTATCGCGGTCGCTGATGACTGATGGTGGCGCGGCAATGAAAGCTGAGGAGACGCGCAATGGGCTCGCCGAACTCGGCGTGATACACGAGATGACCCTGCCGCTGAGCCCGTACCAAAACGGGAAGCAGGAGTCATTTTGGGGTCAAGTCGAAGGGCGTCTGCTCGCAATGCTCGACGGCATCGAAGAGCTGACGCTGAAGCTGCTCAATGAGGCGACGCAGGCGTGGCTGCACCTCGACTACAACAGGCGTGTGCACTCGGAGACCGGCGCCACGCCGATCCAACGTTTCCTCGATGGGCCCAGCGTCATACGCCCGTGCCCAAACGAAGAGACCCTGCGGCGTGCGTTTCAGCTGCGAGTGAAGCGGACCCAGCGGCGCAGCGATGGGACCGTGAGCATCGCTGGTGTGCGCTATGAGATCCCATCTCGATTTCGCCAACAGAAGGAACTCATGGTCCGCTACGCCCGGTGGGATCTGAGCCGTGTCGTGCTCGTCGACCCCCTCACCGACGTCACCGTCGCGCGCATTTATCCGCTCGACAAGGAGCGCAATGCCGACGGCCGGCGACGCGCACTCAAACCGATCGACTCGACCGAACCTGCCAAGCGCTCGGGCAAGGTCGCGCCGCTGCTCGCCGAACTCATGAAGACCTACACCGCGACAGGGCTGCCACCGGCGTACCTGCCCCGACCCGGCTCCCTCCCCGATACCCCTGAGGACGACTCATGACCGCTAACTCCAAAACCACTCTCAAAGCACTCTACGGCCTCAAATTCAACCCCTTCTCGCAGGACGTCCCCGACGACGCACTACTGATGACGCCGCGCGTCGACGAGTTTGGCTGGCGACTCGAACACGGCATCGCGTCCGAGGGTGGCTTCGCCCTGATCACCGGTCCGGTGGGTGGTGGCAAGAGCACGTCCATGCGCTTGCTGTTTGCCCGGCTCGAGCGACAGCGCGACGTCTCCGTCGCCTACCTGCAGCGACCGCAAAGCAGCCTCGCGGACTTCTACCGGGAGATGGGCGAGCTGTTTGGCGTCCCGCTCAAACCCAGTAATCGCTGGGCCGGGTTTCGCTCGTTGCGTGACAAGTGGATCGCGCATATCGAAGGGTCGCTGGCCCGGCCGGTGCTGATGATCGACGAGGCCCAGGAGATGCACCACCAAGTGCTCGCCGAGCTGCGACTACTGACCCAGACGCGCTTCGACTCGCGTTGCATTCTTGGGGTCGTGCTTGCCGGTGACGAACGCCTACCCGCTCGGCTCGCATCACCCGAGCTGCTGCCGCTGGCCAGCCGGATCAGGTCGCGGCTGGCGCTCGACGTGGCCACGCCCGCGGATCTACGCGCGTGCCTGGTCCACCGCATGACCAGCGCCGGCAACACCAAGCTGATGACCGACAAGCTGCTCGAGGTGCTGTGTGAACACGCGATCGGCAACCACCGCACGCTCGTGGTCATGGCCGACGAACTGCTCGCCCATGCCGCCCGGCGCGAGCTCGACGAACTCGACGTCAAGCTCTACTTCGACGTCTTCAACCCGCCAGCGACCCCGACTCCGGCCAAGCAGTCCGGACGCCGGGCCGCGAGCCGACGTCAGCGATGACCGGTTTGCCGGTCCGCCTCGCTGCCGAGCTCGACGCGTGGCCGGCCGATCAGCGCTTCTTGGTCGATCAGCTGTGGGGCGAGCAGGCCGTCGGCATCGTGGGTGGCGAGCCCAAGTGCTGCAAGTCCTTCCTGGCTCTCGACCTCGCCGTGGCGGTCGCGTCGGGCCAGCCGGCGCTGCGTCACTACGCCGTCACGCGACCGGGCCCTACGCTGCTCTACGCGGCCGAGGACTCGCTACATATCGTGCGTGAGCGCCTCGTGGGGATCACCGCCGCCGCTGGTGTGAGCCTCGACGCGCTACCGCTACACGTGATCACGGCGCCAAGTCTGCGCCTCGATCACGAGCGTGATTGCGACGCGCTGCGCGAGACCATCGTCGAGCTGCGTCCGCGGCTGCTCGTGCTCGACCCCTTCGTCAGGCTGCATCGCAAAAATGAAAATTCTGCCGATGAGGTCGCGCCGCTGCTCGCGTACCTGCGCGAGCTGCAGCGCGAGTACGCGACCGCGGTCCTGCTCGTCCATCATGCCCGCAAGGGCGGGCACGCGCGGCCTGGGCAGGCGCTACGCGGCAGCAGCGAGCTGCATGCTTGGGGGGACTCGAATCTGTATCTGCGTCGCAATGGTGAGCGACTGAGCATGACGATCGAGCACCGGGCCGCCCCATCGCCAGCGCCTGTCGAGGTGTGTCTGCGGACCGACCCCGGGCCCGCGCTCAGTATCGCCACAGTCGCGGTGGAGACTCCGACGCCTCGAACACCTCGGCCGGATGAGCGTGTCCTCGCCGTCATCGAGGCCGCCGAGGGACCGCTGACCCGTCGCGCGATCCGTGACGCCTGCCGCATGCGCTCCGCATCGGTCGGCGAGGCGCTCGCCGTGCTCGTCGCCGAGCGGCAGGTGGTCGAGACCGACCACGGGTACGCGCTCGCACCCTGACCTTTCTCGCGGACTGGAAGCTCGTCGAGCGGCCGATGGCCGGAACCGAGCGCGGGCCTGCGCTCGCTTCCCGACGTTTCTCGTAGCCTCGCAGCTCGTGGTCGAACGACCGATGGTCGAGACCGAGTGCGGGCATGCGCTCGCTTCCCGACGTTTCCCGGCCAGTGTTTCCGGTGAATTCCCAGGGAGTGACGGGACACGGGAAACGGAAACATCGATTAGCCTGGAGGCAACGCCATCAACAAGCTTGCCCACTCTCACGTGCTCGATCCCTATG
Source organism: Actinomycetes bacterium (assembly GCA_030598925.1). Lineage (GTDB taxonomy): Bacteria > Actinomycetota > Thermoleophilia > Gaiellales > Gaiellaceae > JAUVPB01. The sequence continues at coordinate 254 of JAUVPB010000197.1, read as the reverse complement.
TACTGGAATTCCTGGGGCTGCCGCAGCGCGAGGCGTACTCCGAGGCCGATCTCGAGCGCGCGCTGGTCGACCATCTACAGGAGTTTCTCTTGGAGTTAGGTGGAGACTTCGCCTTCCTGGGCAGGCAATACCGCGTGACCGTGGGTGGGCGACACCACTTCATCGACCTGGTTTTCTTTCATCGACGGCTCCGATGCCTGGTCGCCATCGATCTGAAGATCGGCGCGTTCGGCTACGAAGATGCCGGCCAAATG
>JAUVPB010000253.1 GCA_030598925.1 Actinomycetes bacterium | reverse complement strand
TCGGGCTCGCCGGCCCCCCTCTGCTCGCGCCGATCGCGCTGTTTGGCCTCGTGTGCCACTAGCTGTCCGTCTTCCAGACCGGCTCGGGCGTGTCGTAGCGGTCACGATTTGCTACCGGCACCTGCTTGATCGGTGGCTCCAGCAGCATGTCCTTGGTGTAGACGAGGTCGTCGCGCGAGTACTCGGCGATCTCGTACTCGTTGCCGAGCGTGATCGCGTCGAACGGACACGCGAGCTCGCAGTAACCACAGAAGATGCAGCGACTCATGTTGATCTCGTAGATGCGCGCGTAGCGCTCGCCCGGGGCGTTACGGTTCTCGGGGTCGTTCTCGGCAGGCACGACGCGGATGCAGTCGGACGGGCAGGCTGCTGCACACAGCGAGCAACCCACGCACTTCTCCAGCCCGTTCTCGTGCCTGTGGAGTCGGTGGCGTCCGCGAAAGCGCGGGTACACGGGACGCTTGTAGTCGGGGTACTGCTGTGTGATGGGCCTGCGAAACACCTGGCGGAGCGTGACGCCGAAACCTTTGAGTGAGTCGAACGGTTGTGGGCTCATCTGCTTTCCGATCTTCTAGTCGATGGCGACAACGAGGATGGCCGTGATGAAGGCGTTCAGCGTTGCGATGGGCAGCAGGACCTTCCAGCCGAACTTCATCAGCTGGTCGTAGCGCAGACGCGGCAGCGTCGTACGGATCCACATGAAGGCAAAGATCACGATCCCGAGCTTGATGAAGAACCACAGCGGTCCCGGTAGACCCGGGCCGCCCCAGCCGCCGAAGAACAGCGCCACCATCAGCCCCGAGAGCGTGATCATGTTGATGTACTCCGACGTCTGGAATAGCCCCCACCGCATCCCGCCGAATTCGGTGTGGTAGCCCGCGACGAGCTCGGACTCGGCTTCCGGCAGATCGAATGGGGCGCGGTTTGTCTCGGCGACGCCAGCGATGAAGAACACGATCAGGCCGACGATCTGAGGGCCGGCGAACCAGATCGTCTCCTGCTGCTTGACTGCGATATCGACGAGCGAGAGCGATCCGGCCATCACGACGACGCCGAGGACGGACAGTGCGAGCGACACCTCGTACGACACCATCTGCGCGCAGGTGCGCATCGAGCCGAGCAGTGAGAACTTCGAGTCACTTGCCCAGCCGCCAACGATGAAGCCATACACGCCGAGCGACCCGATGGCGAAGACCAGGATCAGCCCGATCGAGACGTCGGCGACCCAGCCCGTCACGTGGTAGTCGCCCACGCTCCAGACGCCACCCCACGGAATCACCGCGAATGCCGCCAGAGCTGTAAAACCGGCGACGATCGGTGCGGCCACCATCAGCAGGCTTGTGCCCGCGGGCGGGAGGAAGCTCTCCTTACGGATGAGCTTGACGAGGTCGGCGATCGGCTGAAGGAGGCCGTAGGGCCCAACCCGGTTCGGCCCGAACCGCAGCTGCATGCGCGCGAGCAGCTTGCGCTCGACCCAGGTCAAGTACGCGAACAGCAAGAGGACGACGTTCACGACAATGAACGCCTTGGGGAGATCGATCCACCATGGCTGGTTCAAGCTCTCCTGAATCACGGCGCCTGGGGTGAGCTCCTCGTGAGTCTGACCGTTCGCTCGAGCCCGCCCGCGTGTTCGTCCGCCGTGGGGACCACGCTTGGTAGAAGGCGACGGTTGATCTCAGCGCGAAGTGAAACGCTCGTGCCGTTGGACGTAACGGTCACCTCGTCGCCGTTCGACAGCTCAAGACGGTCAGCATCGTGGTACGACAGCTCGATGGTTGGCGTCGGACGCTGGAACTCGAGCGACGGCGTCAACGCGACCGCGCGGCCCGAGAAGGTGGAGCGGTACGTGACGAGCGAGAAGCCCTCGTCGGGAACGCCGGCAGGCGTCGCTACCGGCGGCTCGGCGGTGGCGGCCTCGCTCGATTGAGGCGGCAGCGCCGCCTGGTCGAGCAAACCCTCGAAGTCAGGCCAGGCGGCGATCTCGAGCTCGAAGCGAGCTCCGAGCAGCGCGAAGAAGGCGAGGAGGTCGTCTCCGGGCGCCGCGACGGCGCGCTGCTGGCGTTGCGCGCGGCCCTCGAGATTGACGGTCGTGCCGTCGCGTTCGAGGAAGGCCGCGCCCGGAAGCACCAGGTGCGACCAGCTTGCGACCTCACTCATGAACATCGAGGTCGTAAGGACGAAGTCAGCCTGCTCGGCCAGGGCGAGGATCTCGGGCTTCGCGGCCGCGTCGTCGCCGGAGACGATCAGAGCGCGCGGGGACATGTTCTCGATGCCCGTCGCATCGTCGCGATCGCCCTGCTCGTGCCATGCCGCGGCCACGCCGCGGCCGTTGGGTGTTGAAGGGAGCCAGTAGACGCCCGAGCCCTCGGTCAGGTCGAGCGCAGCTGCGAGGCGTGCCGCATGTTGCCCGCCCGTCGGGTCGCCCTCCGACCACACGATGGAAACGGATTCGGCTGCTCGCAGTGCGCGGTGCAACGCCACGAGCTCCTCGGAGGGGTCGCCCTGCGCAAGCTCGCTCGCGACGGCGCCGGCGGAGCCAGGAGGCATCTGAATCGACCCTGCCGGCCCAATGGTCACGACGCGAGCGCCTTCGCGACGGGCGGCACGTAGCCAGAGATCGACGATCGGTGCGCGCTCGATCACGGGATCGTCGCCGAGCACGAGGCACAGCTCCGCGTCGCGGATCGCAGAGAGCGGTGCGCGCCACGCCTCGAGTGCCGGATCGGGATCGTCGGGCAGGAGCGCAGCGTGCGCGCCGAGTGCACCGCGAACGATCCGTGCGATCGCGCTGGCCTCTTCGACCGACTCCGTCCCGGAGAAGGCGACGGCAATCGATCCCTCGGCTGCTCGCAGACCCTCCTCGGCGGTCGCCGCGGCGTCTTCGAGCGAGACCGGCTCGAACCCGCGGCGCCGTACGCGTCGGAGCGGGGTGTCAAGGCGATCCGCGTCGCTCAGGTCGCCGACCGCGAATCGACCCTTGTCGCATAGCCAACCACCGTCGACCTCGGGATGGTTGCGGCCGAGAATCCGCGTGACGTTTCCCTCGCGCGTCGTCGCCCAGATGTTGCAACCGACGCTGCAGTGACCGCACACGCTCGGGGCGTTCTGAATCTCCCAGGGCCGCGCCTGGAATCGGTAGGCGGTCGAGGTGAGGGCTCCGACCGGGCAGAGCTCGACCACGTTGCCCGAGAAATGAGCCCGGTACGGCTCGTCCTCGAAGGTTGCGATGTACGAGTTCGCGCCGCGCTCCATCGCGACCAGCTGGCCATCCTCGGCTACCTGCTCCGAGAACCGGGTGCAGCGGTAGCACAGGATGCAGCGCTCGCGGTCGAGGGCGATCAGCGGCGAGATGGGTATCGGCTTGTCAAACGTTCTCTTCGTGAAGCGCATCCGCGTTGCCGGCGGCCCGTAGCGGAACGTGAGGTCCTGGAGTGGGCACTCGCCGCCCTTGTCGCAATCGGGGCAGTCGAGGGGGTGGTTGAGCAGGATGAACTCGAGCACGGCCTCCTGTCCCTCTTTCGCCTGCTCGCTTGTCGCCGCAGTGTTCAGGACCATTCCGTCCTGAGCGGTGAGCGTGCAGGCCGCCTGGAGCTTGGGAACGCCTTCGAGCTCGCAGAGGCACATCCGGCAGGCCCCGAGCGGCGGCCCAAGGCGCGGTTCGTAGCAGAACACAGGTATCTCGATTCCCGCCCCGAGTGCTGCTTCGACCATGCCGGTCCCCTTCGGAACCTCGATCGAGCGTCCGTCGATGGTGATCGTTGCGAGCTCGATTGCTGCGTCGT
>JAUVPB010000142.1 GCA_030598925.1 Actinomycetes bacterium | reverse complement strand
AGAGGACGGACGTAAGTGCTCGGCCGAGGCGGTTCTTGGTTACGAGCGGATTGAGCGAGTCCGGCCGGGTTGCTGCGCCGACCCGCAGCGTGGTCTTGCCCCGTTGCTCGGGCGGAGCCTGCTGCGTTGCGGCTGCCGCGGACGAAACTGTGACGGCACATGCGACGACGGCGCATGCGAGGATCGCTCTAGGGTCGAGCACGCTTCCTAGACTAGAGCTGCGTGAGCTCGATGCCGACACCAGCAGACTGCACGGACGCGGAGGTGTACCCGCGCCCGCGTGGCTTCGTCGCGGCTCGGGGGCCTGACGCGGCCACGTACCTGAACAGAATGGTCTCCAACGACGTCGCGGCTCTCGCGGTCGACGCAGCATGCGAGGCGCTGTTGCTCACGGCGAAGGCGCGCGTTATCGCGCCGCTGCTCGTCTACCGTCGCGCACACGACGACTTCCTCCTCTTTACCGAGCCCGGGCTCGCCGAGGTGGTGACGACGACCCTGCTTCGTAGTCGTTTCGCGGCGAAGGTCGCGATCGAGAACGAGGAGCACGAGTCACATCTGGTGTTCAGCGACGATCGACCGGCTTCGCCAGATGCACTGATCGTCGAGAGCTGCGACTTCGGGGCTGCGTACGAGGTCGTCGGAGCAGCCCATCCGGCGGGCGCGCGTGTGCTCTCCGACGCGGAGGCCGATCGCCGCCGTATCGAGGCCGGCATGCCACGGTTCGGTAGCGAGATCGACGACCGCGTTCTGCCCGCAGAGGCGGGCCTCGTGGCTCGGATGGTCGACTTCGAAAAGGGGTGCTACCCGGGACAGGAGCCGATCGCCCGGCTCCACTATCGTGGGCATACGAACCGTGGGCTCCGGGTTCTGCGCCTTGAGAGCGGGCAGGCCCCGCCGTTCGATGCGGAGATCGTCTACGAGGACCGCGTCGCCGGTCGGATTACGAGCGCCGCCGTCCGCGAGTCCGATGTCGTGGCGCTCGGATACGTCCGCAACGACGTTCCCGACGACGCTGTCGTTCGGGTAAACGGCGCGCGTGCGAGTATCATCGAACCTGAGCGCCCGTAGCTCAGGGGATAGAGCGCAGCCCTGCGGAGGCTGAGGCCAGAGGTTCGAATCCTCTCGGGCGCGTCACGACCGGCAGGCCTAACGGTCGGTGTGTTGGGAAACGCAGGGCGCGCGTAGACTGCGGCGTCGATGCCGCTGTATCTACGCGAGGACGAAGTCGAGCAGCTGCTGCCGGCGGCCGACGCCGTCGGGGCGGTGGAGGCATGTTTCGCGCGCCTTGCCCGCGGCGCGATTGACAACCGGCCCCGGTTTCGAATCAAGCTCGAGGGTGGCCAGCAGCACACGATGGCTGCGGCCGATCGTGAACTGGGAGTTTCCGGACTGAAGACATACGTCGGTTTCGCCGCGGGAGCGACGTTCGTGGTTGTTCTCTTTGCCTTCGACCGACCTGAGGCCATAGCAATCATCGAGGCCGACCGCCTGGGGCAGCGGAGGACGGGAGCTGCGAGCGGCGTTGCGGCCAGCCGCCTCGCAAAGAGCGATGCCAGGACGCTCGGGGTGATCGGGTGCGGCTGGCAGGCCGAGAGTCAGGTCGCATGCATCCGCGCGGCGGTTCCAGGGATAGAGGACGTGGTCGTCTACTGTCGCGACGAGGCCCGGCGAGAATCGTTTGCAACGGCAGTCGGTGGGACCGCTGTCGAGTACAACAAGGAGGCTGCGCAGGCTGACATAGTCGTCGCGGCAACGACGTCGAAGGACCCTGTCCTCAGAGGTGAATGGCTGCAGCCTGGCACGCTCGTATGCGCGATCGGGGCAAATCGCGTGAGTGCGCGCGAGCTGGACAACGCGGTACTCGAGCGAGCCACATTCGTCTGCTGCGACTCTCGCGAGCAGTGCAAGCTCGAGGCCGGCGACCTTGTCGAGCCCGTCGACCAGGGACTCCTCGACTGGCTCGAAGTGCACGAGCTCTCAGACGTCGTGTCGGGAGAGGTCCGTGGGCGGGCAAGCGATGAGGACATCGTCGTTTTCAAGAGCGTCGGTATCGCGGCCGAAGACCTGGCAGTCGGCAAGCTTGTCGTCGACCGGGCTCGCGAGCGCGGTCTCGGCCTCGAGCTCTAGCCCGACGCGCGCTGTCAGGAATGACCGGCGCCCGCAGCGCTCGGCTAACTCAGCTCGCGGGCGTCTCGTCGGTGCGGAGTTGCCCGCCGACGGCGCGGATCACGTCAGGGTGCTCGAGCAGCTGGCGGAGCTGTGTCTCGGTCGCCCGATTCCGCAGATATGGATCCTCGAGAATCTCGTCGACGTTGCGTCCCTCGCCATGTTCGCGAATGACGTACGCAGCCAGCTGGTCCTGGCGACTCGAACGCTGGAACAGACTCGTGAAAACTCGCGAGAGCCAACTCATACGCCCGAGTGTATCCGCGATTCCGGCCGCGCAACACGGAGTCGCTCGTCGGCCCTCACAGCGGGTTCGAGGCACACCGGGCGGTGCGCGCCGCCCGACGGCGCGCTGGTAGCCTCGTCAAGCCGTGCTCATCCGTCTAGGCCATAGCCCGGATCCAGATGACGCCTTCATGTTCTGGGGGCTCGCCGAGGGAACGGTCGACCCGCGCGGCTTCGAGTTCGAGCACGTGCTGCGTGACATCCAGACGCTCAACGAGTGGGCGATGGAGGGTCGTCTCGAGGTGACCGCGATCTCGCTCCACACCTACCCATTCGTTCAGGATCTCTACGTGCTCCTGCCGCACGGCGCCAGCATGGGCAGCGGATACGGGCCAGTCGTCGTCTCGAAGGAGCCGCTGGGACTCGACGAGCTACGCACCGTCGAGATCGCCGTTCCCGGGAAGATGACAACCGCGTTCCTGCTGTTGCGCATCTACCTCGGCGAGGATTTCGCCTATCGCGAGGTGCCGTTCGACAAGATCATGGACGAAGTCTCCGAGGGCCGGTCGAAGGCGGGTCTGCTGATTCACGAGGGTCAGCTGACATACGAGCGCGACGGTTTCCACAAGGTTGTCGACTTCGGCGAATGGTGGCTGCAGGAGTGCGGGCTGCCCCTGCCGTTGGGTGTCAATGTCGCACGCCGTGATCTCGGCGACGACACGCTGCGGGAGCTGTCGGATGTGCTTCGCGACTCGATCCAGGCCGGCCTCGAGAACCGCGAGGCCGCGCTCGAGTACGCGATGCAGTTCGGGCGGGGACTCGATTCTGCACTCGCCGACAAGTTCGTCGGCATGTACGTCAACGAGCTCACGCAGGACTACGGCGACGAAGGTCGCGCGGCAGTTCGCGAGCTCTTGGCGCGCGGCGCTGCGATCGGCGCATTTCCCGACGCCGACGCCGTCGACTTCGTCTGACCGGCTCTCCGCGGTCAGACGAGATCTCGGTGGGGCGGCGAGCGGATTCGTCCCGGCACCGTGCGCTAGAGGTGCGTCGAGCGTGCCGCACAAGTATCATATGCCTAGGTAATGCCTAAGAAGTCCTATACAGCGTCAGAGGCGGCACGCGCTCTGGGGATCAGTCTGGACACGCTTCGTCGCTGGGATCGATCCGGGAAGCTTCGGGCCCAGCGCGACGCTGCGAACCGTCGCATCGTGTCGGCCTCAGAGGTCGAGCGGCTCCGCGGTTCGAGCGGCGACCAGCTCAGTGCTCGCAATCGGCTCGCCGGAATAGTGAGGAGCGTCGAGGTGGACGGGCTGCTCGCACAGGTCGTGATCGACGTCACGGAGCCCGCATCGGTCGTGGCGATCGTGACCCGTGACGCGGTCAGCGAGCTCGGCCTCGCGCCTGGCGACGCGGCGAGCGCCGTCGTCAAGGCGACCTCAGTAATGCTCGAACGTTGATGCGGCGAGGCGCAGCTTTATGCGTGCTCGCCGCGGGACTCGTCCTCGCCCTCGCCGGGTGCGGCGGCGACGAGAAGCCTGCGCTGACGATCCTCGCAGCCGCCTCGCTGACCGAGGTATTGCCGAACATCGACGAAGACGCCCGGTACAGCTTCGCAGGCTCGGACACGCTCGCGACGCAGATCAGGGAGGGCGCGCCGGCCGACGTCTACGTCGCCGCCAACGCCCGTTACCCGGCGGAGCTTGCCGACGAGGGACTTGTCGACGACATCCGCGTGATCGCGCACAACCGACTCGTGATTGTCGTCCCGGCCGACAACCCTGCCGGCATCGCGACGGTGGCCGACCTGGCGGCCCCCGACGTGCGGCTGGTCGTGGCAAGCGAGACCGTCCCGGCAGGCGAGTACACGAGAGCAGCGCTCGAGACGCTCGGCGCGCTGGCCGTGCTCGACAACGTGGTGTCGAACGAGGACGACGTCAAGGCCGTTGTCGGCAAGGTGGCACTCGGCGAGGCCGACGCCGGAATCGCATACGCGACCGACGTGAACCCGGTCGGCGACCGCGTCAAGATCCTCCCGATCCCGGACAACGCACAGCCTGCGATCGACTACCTGGCGGGCGTGATTACATCGACGTCGAACAGGGGCGCAGCGAGTGCCTTCCTCGATCGGATCGCCTCAGACGACGGCCGGGAGCTGCTGGCAGGAGCGGGGTTCTCGGTCCCATGAGCCGCGCATTCAACTTCCTGCTCGGCCTGTCGTTGACGATCTCGGTCCTCTTCCTCGGGCTGCCTATCGTGGCGATCTTCACGCGCACCGCTCCCGGCGAGCTCATTCAGCAGCTCGGGACAGAAGTGGCGGTCGACGCCCTTCTCCTCAGCTTCAAGACCAGCACCATCGCCCTCGGGGTGATCCTGTTCGTCGGCACGCCCGCCGCCTACTATCTCGCTACGAGGAGGTTTCCCGGGCGGAATGTCGTCATTACCGTGCTCGAGTTGCCGCTCGTGCTCCCGCCGGCGGTGGCCGGAGTCGGGCTGCTCGCCGCACTCGGAACGCGCGGACTCCTCGGCGGCACGCTCGAGGTGCTCGGTGTGCGCCTGCCGTTCACACAGGCTGCCGTCGTCGTGGCCGTGACCTTCGTCGCAAGCCCGTTCTACCTTCGACAGGCGATTGCGTCCTTCGAAGCCGTCGACAAGAATCTGCTCGATGCCGCGCGTACGCTTGGCGCGAGTCCGGCTCGCACGTTCATCCGCGTGTCGATTCCGCTCGCGGCGACGGGACTCGCTGCGGGAGCCACGCTCGCCTGGGCCCGCGGCCTCGGCGAGTTCGGCGCAACGATTCTCTTCGCCGGCAGCCTGCAGGGTGTCACGCAGACGGCGCCTCTCGCCATCTACGACGCGTTCAGCGTCGACGTCCGGACGGCCCAAGCCCTGGGCGCCGTGCTGATCCTGACGAGCCTTGGCGTACTTCTGACCGCAAAGGCCCTCACATCATGGAAGCACTCGAAGCCGAAATTCGCGTACCGCTTCGGTCGTTCGACGTCGACGTAACGCTCGACGTCCCGCCCGGGGTGCTGGCGATCGCTGGTCCCTCGGGTGCCGGCAAGTCGACGGTTCTACGGGCGATCGCCGGTCTGACGCGACCGGTCGACGGCCGCATCGCCCTGGGGAGCAAGATCTGGTTCGATCGCAGCCTGCACATTCACCTGGAGCCCGAGCGTCGATCGGTTGGCCTGGTGTTCCAAGACTATGCGCTCTTTCCGCACCTGAACGTCGCTCAGAACGTCGCATTCGGGACGCGGGAGCCGATCGACGAGTTCCTGCGCCGCTTCAGGATCGAACATCTGGCTCGTGCTCGACCGGCCGAGCTGTCAGGCGGTGAGCGACAGCGGGTCGCCTTGGCGCGCGCGCTCGCGCGACGACCCCGCGTCGTGCTGCTCGACGAGCCGCTCGCCGCGCTCGACAGGCGCACGCGGGAGGGCGTTCGCGGCGAGCTCGCGGAGATCCTCCGAGCGCTTGCCCTACCCACGGTGATCGTGAGTCACGACTTCGAGGATGCGGCTACCCTCGCCGATCGCGTCGCGATCGTCGTCGACGGGCGCATCGTGCAGCTCGGCTCCTCGCAGCAGCTCGTGGATGATCCGGCCACACCGTTCGTCGCGAGCTTCACAGGAAGCAATCTGCTCCTTGGACACGCGCGACCGCTCGGCGGTGGTCTGAGCGAGGTCGTGCTCGAGAGTGGCGTGGGCGTTCGGGTGGCGTCGAGAGCCGAAGGGCCGGTCGCGATCGTGCTGGCTCCCTGGGACGTGACGGTAGCGAGAGCGCATTCGCCAGACGCTGGGATGAACCAGCTCGAGCTGGCTGTTTCAGCGATCGTTCCGATGGGCAATCGCGCCCGGATCGCCACTGGCACACTCACGGCCGAGGTGACCGTCACCGAGCTGCAGGAACTCGGGTTGGAGCCGGGCGCCCCCGTCGTGATGTCGTTCTCGCCCGAGGCAGCCCGACTGGTCAAGAGCAGCGTGCTGCAGCCCGGCGATTGACCCGTTCGTGCGTCAGGCGCGCTCCTCTGGGTAGGCTCTTGTGTCCCGACGGTACTCGCGGGCGGAAGGTACTCGCGGGAAGGAGCGACGATGATCCTCGTTACTGGTGCTACCGGCACAGTTGGCAGCGAAGTTGTGCGAGAGCTCGCAGGGAGGGGCGCGCCGGTGCGCGCCTTCGTGCGCTCGCTCGAGAAGGCAGCGATGTTCGACGGCCTCGGGGTCGACGTCGTACAGGGCGATCTCGAAGACGCCGCCTCGGTCGCGACCGCTCTCGACGGCGCCGACCACCTGTTCCTCCTCACGGCCGTTCCGCCGAACCAGGTCGAGCTCGAACGTGGCGTCGTTGAGGCCGCGGCCTCCAGCGGCGTCGAGCACATCGTGAAGCTGTCGGCGTTGAACGTCGCCGACGACTCGCCCGTGAACTTCTTTCGGTGGCACCGTGAGACCGAACGGAACATCGAGGCGTCGGGGGCAGGCTGGACGCACCTGCGGCCCAACAACTTCTTTCAGAATCTCCTGTTTCAGGTCGACGCCATCCGGGAGCAAGGGGCGTTCTACGGACCATTTGGTGATGCCCCGATCTCGTCTATCGACGTGCGCGACATCGCCGCTGTCTCAGCGACGGTTCTGATGGAGCCCGGGCACATGGGCAAGACCCTCGATCTCACCGGGCCGGTCGCGCTGACGCACGCCGAGATGGCCAGCTCTCTCACTGATGCTCTCGGACGCGAGGTGTCCTACGTCAACGTGTCGCTCGACGACGCGCGCGCCAGCATGCTGGGGATGGGCATGCCCGAGTACATCGCCAACGATCTGACGACGCTCTCCGGCGAGCTGGCGGGTGGCTCGGGCTCGGGAACGACCGCGACCGTCGAGTCCGTTACGGGCAAGCCGGCGCGACCGCTCGAGGCCTTCGCATCCGACAACGCGCGCGCGTTCGGGTCGTAGCATTCGCGAGGCCGGCGAGACGGGGCGAGGCGGCGGCTGATGCCCGCCACGCCGGCGGCTGGCATGCTCTGACGCGTGACACCAGCACTGCTGATCGT
>JAUVPB010000060.1 GCA_030598925.1 Actinomycetes bacterium | reverse complement strand
GAGCTCGAGGAACGCGCCGCCGGAACCTTCGTCATCCCGGACAGCGTGAGACAGGTGATCGAGCGCCGTCTGCAGCGCCTGTCCGGCGGGTGCAGGGAGCTCCTGGGGTCGGCGTCGGTGATCGGACGAGGGTTCTCGCTTGACGGGCTCGCGGCGGTTGAGGGCTCCACCGCCGAGCAGCTTCTCGACCGGCTCGGCGAGGCGTTCGAGGCTCGTATCGTGGCCGAGCTTCCTGGCGCTTCGGGCCGACTGCGCTTCTCCCACGCACTCGTCCGCGACACGATCTACGACGGCCTGTTGCCTGCGGAACGGGTTCGTCGTCACCGTCACACGGCGGAGGTGCTCGAGCGTTTCTACGAGGACGCGCCAGAGCGGCACCTGAGCGAACTTGCCCACCACTTCTTCTCGGCGGCTCCCGGCGGCACTCAAGCACAAGCCATCGACTACGCGCAGGCTGCGGGCGATCGTGCGGTCGAGTTGCTTGCCTACGAGGAGGCCGCTCGACTGTATGGGATGGCGCTCGTGACACTCGAGGCCGCGAAGCCCGTGGACGAGACCCGCCGTTGTCAGGTGCTCGTTGCGCTCGGCGAAGCACGTGCGCGTGCGGGAGACATGGTGAGGGCGAAGGAGTCCTTCCTCGTCGCAGCCGAGCTCGCCAAGTCACTCGGCTTGCCCGAGGAGCTCGGCCAGGCGGCGATCGGCTACGGGGGGCGGTTCATCTGGCAACGCGCCGGCGGTGATCCGTACCTCGTATCTCTCCTCGAAGATGCGCTCAGGGCACTGCCGGACGGTGACAGCGTTCTGCGCGCCCGCCTGCTCGCCCGGCTCGCCTGCGCCCTTCGTGACCAGCCGGAACTTGAGACCCGAGCGGCGCTGAGCAAGGAGTCGGTGGAGGTAGCGCGCCGCCTCGGCGACGCCGAAGCGCTGTGCGTGGTCCTCTACGCTCGGTTCGCGGCTATCTGGGGCCCGGACAACGCTCAGGAACGGCTCATACTTGCCGACGAGGCCGTCCAGCTGGCAGACGACTTAGGAGACAAGGAGCGGATGTTCGAGGCGCACGACCGCAGGCGGACTGCACTTGCGGAACTCGGCGATCTCCCAGCAGCCGACGCGGACCTCGGCATCATGTTCCGGCTCGCCGACGATCTTCAACAACCGGCCCACAGATGGTACTTGGCGGCCAATGGCGCGGCGCGAGCCCTGCTCGAGGGGCGGTTCGTCGAGGCAGAGGAGCTGATCCCCGAGGCGTTCAGCGCCGGGGAGCAGTTGATGCCCAGAGACGCCACCGTCGCATTTCGGCTGCAGTTGTTCATGCTGCGCCGCGAGCAGGGGCGGCTCGCCGAGTTCGAGTCGATCATCGAGCGCTCGATCGACGAGTATCCCGACTGGCCGTTCCGGGCCTTACAAGCGAACCTGCTCGCGGAGCTCGGCCGCGAGACCGATGCCCGCCTTGCCCTCGAGAACCTGGCGGCCGACGAGTTCAGCGACCTGCCGAGGGACGAGGCGTGGTTGTTCGGCATGAGCTTCCTGCCCGAGGTCGCGAGATTCCTGGGTGAGACGACGCGTGCAGAGAGCCTCTACGAACTCCTGCTTCCCTGCGACGGACAGAACATCCAGACGGGCGAGGAGGCCGGTTGCGGAGCCGTCTCCCGCTACCTCGGCATCCTCGCCGCGACTCAGAGGAACTGGACCGACGCGACCCGGCACTTCGAGGATGCGCTTGAACAGAACGGGCGCACGGGTGTTCGCCCCTGGGTCGTCCGCACGCAGTACGACTACGGGCGGATGCTCCGTGAACGCGGTCGGCCAGGTGGCAGGACGAAGGCCCTGGAGCTCCTGACCTCCGCTCGCAACGGCTGTGCCGAGCTAGGCATGAAGGCGGTCGGCGAGTCAGTCGAGCTCGAGCTCGCGAAATTCGATTGAGGCCGTCAACGGCGGTTGTGCAGCGACAACGCAGGCACGAGTACTCGCGCGGTGCCGCTCAGTCTCGGTGCAGGTACGCGAGCACCTCTTTCTCATGATCGACGTAGTGGTCGCCTGACACGTCGATCACGACCCGATCGATCGTTCCGCCGGTGAACGGGAACGGCGAGCGATAGTCGGCCGAGACGGGGGAGGCGCTGTCCCGTCCCACGCAGAGACCATCGCCCGTGAGGGCAAACATGCCGGGCTGAGTCATGATCTCGCCGGCGCCGACCTCCTGGTCGTCGACGTAGAGCGTTAGCGTGCCGGTCGCGCTCCCGGTCGAAGCGTCGTCGCCGGTCTTCTGGAACTCAGCCGTGACCACGTGCTTGCCAGTCGAGACCTCCACGTCTGAGGTGATCTTCTCGATCCGCTCGCCGAGCCAGTTGTAGACGTAGTGGAAGTAACCGTCGTGCACGTAGAGGCTGTGGCCGCCCCCGACCCCGCCGTGTGCGAACAGCGTCCCGGCCGCCTCGGGCGTGTCGACCTGGACACCGGCCGCGATGACGTACGAGCGTCTCCGAATGTTGACGGCCACCGACTCGGGGACGTCCGCGGTGTGCGGGTAGTAGACGTACCGGTCGCGCGGCTCGGTGGGCTGCGGGCGGGGGCTCGTGAGTACTTCCATCGCACTTCGATCGTCCAGCGGCAGGCCCCTGTAGACCCCGGCGTAGTAGAACCACAAACCCTTCAGTTCCTCGAGACGCTCGGGCTGCTCGGCCGCGAGGTTTCGCATCTGGGAGCGGTCTTTGCTGAGGTCGTAGAGCTCCCATACGTCTTTCTCGAAGCTGCCCCAGCCCGAGATGGGTGGATGCAGCGTGTTCGCGAGCCAGCCCTCGTGGTAGAGCGCCCGCATGCCGAGCATCGAGTAGAACTGCGTCTTGCGTCCGGCCGCGCCCGGGTCTGCGAGCGAGGCGGCGAAGCTCTCGCCCTCGATCGCGCTCTGCGTGTAGCCCTTCAGCTCGGACGGCGGCTCGATCTCGAGCAGGTCGTACAGCGTTGGCACGACATCGACAGCGTGCACGTACTGATTGCGTATCTCGCCCCGGGCGCTGATGCCCTTCGGCCAGGAGACGACGCACATGTCTGCTGTGCCTCCCTCGTAGCCCGCGAACCGCTTCCAGTAGGGGAACGGCGTGTCGAACGCCCAGGCCCAGCCGCTGTTGTAGTGGTTGTAGGCAGCAGGTCCTCCGAGTTCGTCCAGATGCTTGAGGTTCTCCTCGACCGTGTCCGGCACGTTGTTGAAGAACTTGCTCTCGTTGAACGAGCCGTTGGGCCCGCCCTCAGCGCTCGAGCCGTTGTCCGAAATGACGACGACGATCGTGTTGTCGAGCTGCTCTGACTCCTCGAGGAAGTCGAGGAGCCGCCCGATCTGAGCGTCCGTGTAGGAGACGAACCCAGCAAACACCTCGGCCATGCGAGCGAACAGCCGGCGCTCGTCGTCGGTGAGTGAGTCCCACGGCCGGACGAAGTCGAGCTGCGGCCACGGTTGGCCGTCAGGGCCGGTAATGCCGTCAGGCTCGCCATGAGGGTTGATCGGCGACAGTTCCGTGTCGTCGGGCAGCAGGCCAAGCTCCTTCTGCCGAGCGAGGATCGATTCGCGGATCGCTTCGTACCCCTCGTCGAACCGACCCTTGTACTTGTCCGCCCACTCCTTGGAGACGTGGTGCGGCGCGTGTCCGGCACCGGGGCAGAAGTACATGAACCAGGGCTTGTCGGGGTTCACCACCTGCGCGTCGCGGACGAACTCGATCCCCTTGTCGGCGAGATCAGCCGACAGGTGGTAGCCCTCCTCTGGTGACGCGGGCGGTTCGACCGGGTGGTTGTCGTAGACGAGATCCGGGTACCACTGGTTCGTCTCGCCGCCGAGAAAGCCGTAGAAGCGCTCGAACCCGCGGCCGAGTGGCCAGCGGCCCTTCCAGGAGGAGAGGTCGGTCTCCTCACCCGGTGTCAGATGCCACTTCCCGACGCCGTAGGTGTTCCAACCTCGCTCGTTCAAGACCTCCGAGATGAGGCCATTCTCGAAGGGGATGCGCGCCGAGAATCCGGGGAAGCCGGCCGAGGCTTCGGTGATGCAGGCCATGTTGTTGCTGGTCGCGTTGCGGCCCGTCAGCATGCTCGACCGTGTCGGCGAGCAGAGTGCAGTCGTGTGGAAGTTCGAGTAGCGGACGCCCGCGTCCGCGAGCCGTCGCATCGCCGGTGTCTCGATCGGCCCGCCGAAGACGTCCATCGCGCCGTAGCCGATGTCGTCCCAAACGATCATCAGTACGTTCGGCGCACCCTCAAGAGCCCGGGGCTGCAGGAATGGCTCCCAGTCGGGAACCGAGTCCCGGATATCGACGTTGACGACTCCCTTGAAGTCCTTCGCCATTATCTCCCCCTATTCGACTCGAGCCGGACGCGCAGTCTAGACCGCGATCTCGAGGCAAGGCACCGACGGTCGAAACGCCGTTCTGCCTCGAGGCTTCGACGATGGGCGGGCCCTGGACTTCGCTCCGTGTCTGTCCGCACCAGCGGCGCGAGACCCCTCCGGTTCTCGCGACGACCATCTGGTTGACGACACTCGCACGCGGGCGAAACGCAGCGTCGCGACGCTGCGTCCCGGCTGATTAGTGCTGCTCGAGCTGGGCCGCCGGAGGATCGATGAGCCGGAGGATCGCCTCGGGCGGAAGTGGCGTCTGGTCGATCGAAGCGCCGAACGGCGAGAGTGCATCGGCGATTGCGTTCACGATTGCTGCGGGCGCGCCGATAAGGCCGCCTTCTCCCATGCCCTTGAAGCCGCCCGCCGTCACGGGAGACGGCGTCTCGAGGTGGTGGATCTCCAGGTCAGGAACGTTGGTCGCGGAGGGGTAGAGGAACTCGACCAACGTAGGTGCCAGGAACTGGCCGTCCTCGTTGTAGGGGAGGCCTTCGTGCAGCACTGCGCCAATCCCCTGGGCAAAGGCACCCGCGATCTGGCCGTCGACGATCATCGGGTTGAGGACGGTCCCGCAATCCTCCACGACGACAAGCCGGTCGACCTTCGTGAAGCCTGTCTCGACATCGACCTCGACGACGGCTGCGATGCAGGCGTTGGAGTAGGTCTCGGGCGGCTCGTAACTACGCGTTGCCGCTGGAATCGGGTCAACTCCGTCGGGCCGCGGTCCCCAGTAGGCCGCTGCAACGACCTCGGCGATCGTTTTCCGTCTCGCCGGAGCACCCTGCACGAACACGTTGCCCGCAGCGAGCTCGAGGTCACTCGGGCTCGCCTCGAGTAGGCCGGCGGCGACGGCGAGGAGCTTGTCGCGAACGTCACCCGCGGCAAGCAGCAGCGCTCCGCTTGCGATGACGGCCGTGCGACTGCCGTAGCTGCCGGTCGCGTACGCCGTTTGCGCGGTGTCCCCCTGGACGACCCGGACGTCCTCAAAGCTCACGCCGAGCGCGTCGGCCGCGAGCTGGGCCATCGTTGTCTCGTGGCCTTGTCCGTTCGACTGGAAGCCGCTGCTCACCGTCACGGTGCCGTCGGTTTCCATGCTCACCGAGACCCCGTCCGTGTAGTGGTAGCCGGGGAATCCCATCGCCTCGGCGATGCCGGCTGCCCACCCGCCCTGCTCGATGAAAGGGCTGAAGCCGACGCCTACGTATCGTTCCTTAGCGCGGAGCCGCCGCTGCCGGTCGCGGAACTCGTCGTAGTCGAGGGCGTCGGCCGCGACCTGCATCGAGCTCGCGTAGCTGCCGCCGTCGTAGTGGCAGTTCGTCAGGCTCGTGTGCGGTGCGCCGTCGGGGATCATGTTCCGTCGACGCAACTCGAGCGGATCGAGCTCGAGGGCTCGCGCGATATCGTCGACGAGCGCCTCGCGTGCCGTGTGGCTGGCCGTCCAGCCAACCCCTCGGTAGGCAGTGCTCTGACACTTGGTCGTCATGGCGGCGTCGACCTCGTACGCGACCGCTTCGAGGTCGTACTGGCCGGGCAACATCGATGCGGCGCACAGCGGATCGATGAGGCTCGACCAGGGGTGTCCCTGGTACGCCCCGCCGTCGCCGACGAAGCTGCCCCGGAATGCGTGGATCCGTCCGTTGCGGCTCACGGCGGCTTCGAGCTCCATCAGCACCTCCTTCGAGTGTCCGCTCGTGGCCAGCGCTTCGGGTCGGTCCTCGATCCACTTCACGGGGCGGCCAAGCATGCGGGCCACGATCGGGACGACGACCTCTTCGGGATAGAGGTGGACTTTGAGGCCGAAGCCGCCGCCGACCGCCGGCGTCACGACGCGGACGGCGCTCTCGCGTAGCTCGAGCAGACCTGCGATGAGCCAGCGGACGAGGAACGGCATCTGCGTGGATGACCAGACGGTGAGGGACTCGGGTGAGTCCCATTCTGCGAGCATGCCTCGTCCCTCGAGCGGCGCTGCATGTGTTCGCCCGAAGTGGAACGTCTTGCGAAAGATGTGGTCAGCGTCTGCGAACACGCGATCGACAGGGCCGGCGCTGAACTCGATGTGCTCGAAGTTGTTCTCGCCGAGCTCCTCATGGATAAGTGGGGCGTCCGGCTGTAGCGCCGCGATCGGATCCGTCAAGGCGGGGAGCGGCTCCCAGTCGATCTCGACGAGCTCGGCGGCGTCCTCGGCCGCGTAGCGGTCTCGTGCCACCACGACCGCGACCGCGTCTCCCTGAAAGCGCGCCTTGTCGGCGACCAGCAGCGGGCGCTCGACCGTCTTCGCCTCCGGGCGCGTTGCGATCGTTGTGGCAAGCGTGCGCGGGCCGTCGAGCTCGCCGGCCGTGAGCACGGCCACGACCCCGTCACATACGGAGGCAGCCTCGACGTCGATCGACCCGATGCGCGCGTGCGCGTGCGGGCTCCGGACGAAGACGGCGTCCAGCGAGCCAGGGCGGTCGACGTCGTCCAGGAAATCCGCCTTGCCGGTCAGGAGCGCCGGATCCTCCACGCGGAGCATCCGCCGCCCGACGTAGCTCGGACGATCTGATTCGGGGCTCTCGGTCACGATGTGGCGGTAGCCTAGAACTCGACCAACGGTCTTGAGCAGGCCGGGGTGCCCAGCTAGCGGGCGAAGCCCCCGAACACGCCAAGGTAGGAGGGCGAGAAGTCGGCGAACGCCGCCTTGACGTCGTCGCTCGGCGCACCGTAGATGTCGAAGCCCGTGGGGTCGACAGAGCCCATGAACCGCTCGGCGAACTTCTCTCCGAAGGTCGCGCCATGCGCCAACACCGCGGCCGAGTCTGCGTAGCGTTCGTAGATGTGTACAGCCTCGCCCGCGCCGTCGACAAACCACTCGTAGGCGAGGGTGCCCGGCTCGGCACGCGTCGACTCGACCATTTCCTCCATCAACGATCTGAAGGTCTCGAGCTGTCCTGGCTTGACGTTTAGCCGGAGGATCCAAGATACGACGTTCTCCATGGCGTAACCCTTCGTCGTTGTGAGCACCCAGCGGGTGCGCGTCGGAGCGGGACGCTAGCACCGTTGCTCGTGCGCTGAGCCGCTACGTTCCCTCGTCAAGTCTCGACACCCTTTAGGCTTCGTCTCGGTGTACTCGGGCGCCACGGCGACCGGGGCCCAATCGAGGGAGAGGACGGCGATGGCTCAGGACATTACGGCGATGCTGCAGCAGATCTTCGATGCAGACACCGGGATCTACCAGCAGCGCGGCTTCCAGCGGCGCGTCGGCTTCGGATCGCGGCCTGCTCTCATCAATATCGACCTCGCAAATGCCTGGACCCGACCGGGCAACCCGTTCACGTGTGACGGCATGGACACGATCATCCCGGCGACGCAGGACCTGCTCGCGGCCTCGCGCGCCAAGGGGATCCCCGTTGTGTACACGAGTACGGCGTACGAGCAACCGGACGGCCCAAACTCCGACACGGGGCTGTGGCACCTGAAGATTCCCGTCGAGGTTCTCAGGGTCGGCACCGAGGACGTCGCCATCGACGACCGCGTCGCGCCGCTCGACGGCGAGCAGGTGATCATCAAGAAACGCGCCAGCGGCTTCCACGGCACGCATCTGGCCTCCTTCCTCAACGCGCACAAGGTCGACACGGTGATCGTCACGGGCGTGACGATGGCGGGCTGTGTACGGCACACTGTGGAGGACGCGATCGCGGAAGGATTCCGCCCGATCGTTGTGCGCGAAGCGGTTGGCGATCGCGTCCCCGGCGTCATCGAGTGGAACCTCTTCGACATCGACGCGAAGTTCGGTGACGTGGAGTCACTGGAGCGCGTTCTCGACTACCTCGAGCAGATCGAGCACTTTGACACCGAGAACGTCGCGGGTACCGCGGTCGCGTAGCCCACGGCGTTGACTGCCTCGCTCACCCTCGCCTCGAGTCTCGAGCGGCTTGGAACAGAGTCTGCCTTCGCAGTGCTCGCGCGTGCGAAACAGCTCGAGGCCCAGGGGCAAGACGTCATTCACCTCGAGATCGGAGCCCCCGACTTCGCCACGCCGAAGCACGTGTCGGAAGCGGCATTCGCATCCGTCAGGGCCGGCGAGACGAGCTATTGCCCGAGCGCTGGGATTCCGGACTTCCGAGACGCCGCCGCCAACTACCTGGCCGAGACTCGGGACATTCCGGTCGAGGGACGCTCTGTTCTCGCTGCGAACGGTGCGAAACCGTTCCTGTTCTTCGCTGTTCTCGCGACGTGCGAGCCCGGCGACGAGGTGATCTACCCGGATCCGGGCTTCCCGATCTACGAGTCGGCGATCAGCTTCGTGGGTGCGACGCCAGTGCCCCTCCCGCTGCGCGAGGACCGGGACTTCTCGTTCGACCCGGGAGACCTCGCCGATCGTCTGAGCGAGCGCACGAAGCTCGTGATCGTCAACTCTCCACACAATCCGACCGGCGGCGTCGTGTCGGCGGCCGACCTCGCGGAGGCCGCAGCCATGCTGCGCGACAGCTCCGCTTGGGTGCTCTCCGACGAGGTCTATTCCCGCATGGTGTACGAGGGATCGTTCGCGAGCATCACGAGCCAGCCGGGCATGCTCGAGCGAACGATTCTGCTTGACGGCCTCTCGAAGACCTACTCGATGACGGGCTGGCGGTGCGGATTCGCCGCGGTGCCGGACGCTCTCATCGACCCGCTGGAACGTTTCTTCGTGAACACGACGTCGTGCGTGCCGCCGTTCGTGCAGCGCGCGGGCATCGCGGCGCTGACCGGACCACAGGACGAGTCCCAGGCAATGATTTCGGAGTTTCAGGCTCGTCGCGATCTGGTCGTCGAAGGTCTGAACGGGCTTCCGGGCGTGAGCTGCCGCACTCCGCGTGGCGCGTTTTACGCGTTTCCGAACGTCGCGGAAACCGGCATCCCCGCCGACGAGCTCGCTACCCGGCTCCTCGACGAGGCCGGCGTCGCCCTGCTTGCGGGCTCGGCGTTCGGCACGGTCGGCGCGGACAACCTTCGCGTCTCGTACGCCAATTCGGCCGAGAACCTCACCGCCGCGATCGAGCGCATCGCAGCGTTTCTCGACGAGCAATGACCGCCGACACCGGCAATCGCGTCGTCGTTACCCGTCGCATTCCGGGGTCGACGATCGCAAGACTCGACGCAGCGTTCGATCTCGACGTTCACGACTCCGAAGACCCCCTTGAGCACCAGGCGCTCCTCGAGCGTGTGCGCGGCTCCGCGGGAGTCCTGACGATGGTGAGCGACCGGGTCGACGGCTCGTTTCTCGATGCGGGTGGCGACACGCTGCGGGTCGTCTCCAACTACGCGGTGGGCTTCGACAACATCGATGTGCCCTCGGCGACGGAGCACGGCGTCGTCGTCACGAACACCCCTGACGTGTTGAGCCAGGCCACGGCCGAGTTCACGCTTGGCCTCCTGCTCTCCCTCGTGCGTCGCGTGGCCGAAGGAGATCGTGTCCTCAGACGAGCCACGCCGTGGAAGTGGTCTCCCACCTGGATGATCGGCCAGGGACTCTTCGGAGGCACACTGGGCATCGTCGGGCTTGGCCGAATCGGCAGGGAAGTCGCTCGGTTGGCGGTCGCGTTCGGCATGGACGTCATCTACGCGAATCTCAGCGGTGAGGTGCGGGACGTGCCGTACCGCTCTGTCACCCTCGACGAGCTGCTCGCCACGGCCGACGTGGTGTCGCTTCACTGCCCGCTCACCGACGACACGCACCACCTGATTGGCGCCGCCGAGCTGGCTGCCATGAAGCCAGGTGCCGTGCTCGTCAATACGTCGCGAGGAGCTGTCGTGGACGAGCCAGCGCTCGCGCACGCGCTACGCGATCGGGTGATCGCCGGGGCCGCGCTGGACGTTTTTGAGCGCGAGCCCGAGGTCCAGCCGGAGCTGCTCGAGCTCGAGAACGTCGTGCTGACGCCCCATCTCGGAAGCGGCACCGATGCGATCCGGGAGGCCATGGGAGAGCTTTGCCTCGGCGCGCTGAGCGCCGTGCTCGTCGAAGGTCGGTGTCCTGCAAACGCGCTGAATCCGGAAGCGATGGGGCGCGGGTAGCGGCAGGCGCACCAGCCTGCGCCTGCGGGTTCCGGTCGTTTGCGAGCTATCGTGAGGTGTGCATGAGCCGCTTCTTGCGGACACCGATCATTCCGTTGATCCTCGTCGTGGCCGTGGTCTTCCTCGGCTTTCAGGCCTTCTCCAGGCCTTCAGACGACGGGGAGTCGTTGACCTACAGCGAGGTCGTCGAGGGCGTTACCACCTCGCCGGACAACGTCGAAGAGGTCGTGTTCAAGCCGAAGAGTCGTGGCGTCGAGGTCACGTTCACAGACGGCACGAACGCAGCCGTTCACTACGCAACTGAAGAGGCCCAGCTGGAGTTCCAGGAGGTGTTGGAGCAGAAGGGCGTGGCCTTTGACTCGGAAGGCAGTGGATCGAGCCCGTGGACACCCCTCCTCTTCATCCTCCCGTTCATCCTGTTCCTGGGGCTCTGGTTCTTCCTGATCTCACGCATGCAGGGCGGGGGTTCGAAGGTGATGAGCTTCGGCAAGTCGAAGGCTCGTCGAATGACCGCCGATTCTCCGAAAGTGACGTTTGCGGACGTCGCGGGTGCGACCGAAGCGGTTGAAGAGCTCGGTGAGATCAAGGAGTTTCTCGAGAATCCGCGCAAGTTCCAGGCGCTCGGCGCGCGAATTCCCAAGGGCGTGCTCCTGTACGGGCCGCCCGGCACCGGCAAGACGTTGCTGGCGCGCGCTATCGCCGGCGAGGCGAGCGTTCCGTTCTTCTCGATCAGCGGCAGCGATTTCGTGGAGATGTTCGTTGGCGTGGGCGCGTCACGCGTGCGTGACCTGTTCGAGCAGGCGAAGGCGGCCTCGCCGTGCATCGTGTTCATGGACGAGATCGACGCTGTCGGTCGTCATCGTGGAACTGGCCTCGGTGGCGGCCACGACGAGCGCGAGCAGACGCTGAACCAGCTCCTTGTTGAGATGGACGGCTTCGAGCTGAAGGACAACATCATTCTGGTCGCGGCCACCAACCGGCCCGACATCCTCGACCCGGCGCTACTGAGGCCGGGACGATTCGACCGGCAGGTCGTCGTCGATCGACCAGATCGCGCGGGGCGCGCTGCAATTCTCGCTGTTCACGCGCGCGGCAAGCCCATCGACGACGAGGTCGACCTCGACGTGCTCGCGGCCGGTACGGCGGGTTTCACGGGCGCCGATCTGGCGAACCTCCTCAACGAGGCCGCACTGCTGGCCGCGCGACATGGCGAGAAGACCATCGGCCAGTTGGAGCTCGAAGAGGGCGTGATGCGGGTCATCGCCGGCCCGGAGAAGCGCACGCGGCTCCTGAGCGAGCACGAGCGGAAGGTGACTGCCTACCACGAGATGGGTCACGCGATCGTCGGGCACTTCCTCGAGCACAGCGACCCGGTCCACAAGATCTCGATCGTCAGTCGAGGACAGGCGCTCGGCTACACCATCAGCCTGCCGACGGAGGACCGCTTCCTCGAGACGCGAGCTGCGCTCATGGACAATCTCGCCATGACTCTCGGCGGTCGGGCCTCGGAGGACCTCGTTTTCCACGAGTTGACGACGGGCGCTGCGAACGATATCGAGAAGGTCACCGCCACGGCCAAGAAGATGATCATGCGGTACGGCATGAGCGAGAAGCTCGGCCCGCGCACGCTCGGGCGAAGCAGCGACACGCCGTTCCTCGGCCGCGACCTCCATGCGGAGCCGGACTACTCGGAGGAGATAGCCCGCGAGATCGACGACGAGATCCGCCGGATCGTCGAGGAAGCCAACGAACGCGCCCTTGGCCTGTTGCGCGAGCGCGTCGACGATCTGCATCTGCTCAGTGCGCTGCTGATCGAGCACGAGACGATCGATCGGGACGAGTTCGAACGGCTGCTGGCCGGCGAGTCGCCTGAGAGCGTGTTCGCGCCGCCGCCGGAGGTTCAGGACGACGATGCGCCGGATGAGGCCGCCGAGCGGCCGGAACCTGGGCCCTCGCCGCACCCGTTTCCGATTCCCGGCGCGCTGTCGCAGCCGCCGCCACCCGAGGGGCAGGCAACGTGAGACACCAGTCTGCGAGCGTTCACGAGCTTGCCCGGCTCGAGTTGCTCGCCGGGTTGCCCGGGGAAGCGCTCGCTGATCTTGCCGAGCGCATGGAGCGTCAGATGCTGACACCCGGCGAACGAGTGGAGGCGCGAGGGCAGGTCATCGCCTTGCTCAGCGGCCTTGCTCATGCGACCAATGAACAGGGCGTGCGCGAAGAGGTTCACCCCGGCGGCGTTGTCGACGAGGCGGCCGTGTCGCTGCGCGCGGTGACTCCCATTACGATCGTGCGCTGCGCCCGGTCGGTGTTCGACGAGGTTGCTGGCTCACCCCGGAACGAGCCTGACGGATCAGCAGGAGCCGGCGACGACGTCGCCGTCGGGCCCGCTCACTGAGAACGTCTTGGCTCCGACCGTGGCCTGCGCACAGTAGGCCGTCGTGGTGGCTGTCGGAATCACGATCCCGCTGTAGTCGTGACCGTAGGCG
>JAUVPB010000103.1 GCA_030598925.1 Actinomycetes bacterium | reverse complement strand
TCGCGGTCAGGGCCGAGCGCCGTCACCATTCCGATGCCGGTCACGACGATGCGACGCTCGTGGCTCGTAGCTGCGCTCATTGCGGTTTGCGCGGCGAACGGGGCCGTCACTCGTGTCCACGACCTTCGACCCGTCTGCTCGCGCGCCGCATCCTACCGAGAACGAGCCGATGGTCAGCCGCGTCCGTCTACTGTTTCTCATCGTCGCCGCTACCCCGACACGCCCGTCTGAGAAAGACACGCAGCTCTAGGCAGCGACGGCGTGGCGAGGGGGTAGGCGTCGCAGACTTCGTGGCGCCAGCTACGCTGGTACTGCGCGTTCCCGTCGCGCCCAGCGCACGTTCCACCGATAGAAGGAGACATTCATGGCCCTGCCAGTCGGGTCGCTCGCGGTCCTGGACCCAGCGATCGACCTGCTCAATGCCAACACGCCGCTGTTCCCACCCTGGGGGCGCCTTGTAGTGATCGTCGCGGTCCTGGCTCTCGCCTGGGCTGCCTCACGTGCTGCAGGGGTGGCGGCGCGCTCGCTTCTGCGCTGGCGCCGCGCGGGCCGGCCGCAGGGCGCCCTCGCGGATACGGCCGACGTCGCTAACATCAAGCGCGAGGAGACCGTCATCTCGCTGGTCCGAGGGACGGTCAGCTTCGTAGCGATCGCGCTGGCGCTCTACCTGTCTCTCGCCCAGTTCGCCGGCGGCGCCGACCAGATGAAGACACTCGTTGGCGCGTCGTTCGTCCTGCTCGTCGTGGCCTTTGCTCTCCAGCGCGTCCTCCAGGACGTGGTGGCAGGCTTCACGATCCTCTTCGAGCGCTGGTACAGCGTCGGTGACACGGTCGTACTCGAGCCCCACGAGCTGCAGGGCGTTGTCGACGACGTGACGCTTCGGCGCACACGGCTTCGGTCGCTCGCGGGCGAGATGATCCATGTTCCCAACTCGCAGATCACGGCCGCGCGCATCATGCCGCGCGGGTTCAAGCGCTTCGCCATCGAGCTCTACACGCGCGACAAGGAGGCGGCCCTCGCCGTCGTCGCCGACGCCGCAGGGTTGCTGCCGGCGGGTCCGACACACCTGAACGTGCCTCCGCGTGTCGTCCGGGTCGAGGAGCGGTCGCCGACTCTTGCCCGGATTCGCGTCGAAGCAACGGTCGTCCCCGGCCGCGAGTGGCTCGTGAATGACCTGTTCGTGAACCTGCTGCGGGAGCGGGCCGAACGCGACCTCTTCGTGGGGGCTCCCGTCGTGTTCGCCGTCGACGACGAGGCTGTCGCAAGCTATGCCCGGGCAATGTCGGCCCCGCACGCCGCTGCCGACGGTGCGCCTGAGAGCGCGCCGCGCTCGCGACGCCTGTACCGGAGCAAGCACCGGATCCGGCTCTCGCGGGGCGGCTTCAGCCGAAGGCCCTCGGCCGCCGCCGAGATTGCGCCGACGAACGCCGAGTCGTAGCCAGCGGTTGATCTAGAATCGGCGTCATGTGCGGGCGCTTTACGAACACTTCCGATCCGTCGGAGCTTGCCGAGCGCTTTGCGGCTCGCCTGCCCGAAGGGGTGCGTCAGCGCTACAACGTCGCGCCCGCTCAGAGCGTGTTGACCGTGCGCGCGGCCGAGGGCGAGCGCATCGCCGAGCTGATGCGCTGGGGCCTGGTCCCGCACTGGGCCAAGGACTCATCGGTGAGCTACAAGATGATCAACGCGCGCGCGGAGACCGTCGCTGAGAAGCCCGTCTACAAGAAGCTACTTGCCTCGAAGCGTTGCCTGATTCCCGCGGACGGCTTCTACGAATGGACGACCGCGCCCGACGGCAAGAAGGTGCCGATCCGGTTCACGCTCGCGACGGAGGAGCTCTTTGCGTTCGCCGGCCTCTGGACGAGCTGGCTCAACAAGGAAAGCGGCGAGCTGCTCGACTCGTGCACGATCATCACGACCACCCCGAACGAGCTCGTTGCGCACACGCACAACCGGATGCCGGTGATCTTGCCCGTCGATGCGGAGGCTCGCTGGCTCGATGCCGCCCTTCCCGTCGACGATGCCAGCGCGCTCTTCGTACCGTTCCCCGCCGATCAGATGGTCGCGAACGTCGCGTCGCGCCGCGTCAACCGCGCCGGGCCCGACGATGCCGAGCTGTTGAACCCGGACGAAGGCGACGACGACCTCCTTCGGACACTGCTCGTCGCCTGAGCAAGCCGGCGGCTGCGTGAACCGGTGAGCGGGGAGGACTCGCTGGCGCGCCTCGCAGAGGACGTCACCTCGTGCCGTGCGTGCCCTCGTCTCGTGGCGTGGCGCGAACGCGTGGCGCGAGAGAAACGGGCCGCGTTTCGCGACGAGACGTACTGGGGGCGCCCGGTCACCGGTTTCGGCGATCCGTCGGCGCGGCTCGTGATCGTCGGGCTAGCGCCTGCTGCTCACGGTGCCAATCGCACCGGTCGAATGTTCACCGGCGATCGCTCGGGCGACTTCCTCTACGCGGCGCTCCACCGGGCGGGTTACGCGAACCAGCCCGATGCGACGGCACGCGACGACGGGCTCGAGCTGCGCGACGCGTACATCACCGCACCTGTGCGTTGCGCACCCCCGCAGAACAAGCCGACACCGGCGGAGCGAGACACGTGTGCGCCGTACCTCGAGCGCGAGCTCCTGCTGCTCGAGCGCACTCGGGTGTTCGTCGTGCTCGGTCAGTTCGGGTATCAGGTGCTCGCAGCTGCGCTCAGCATCCGTCCGCGGCCCCGTTTCGGGCACGGCGTCGAGGCTCCGGTGCCCGACGGCAGGACGGTGATCTGCTCGTACCACGTCAGCCAGCAGAACACGTTCACGGGTCGTCTGACGCCGCAGATGCTCGACGACGTGCTGCGACGTGCCCGGGAGCTCTCTAACGCGTAGCCGCCACGACGGCAGCACCGGCGAGCACCAGGATGGCAGCGATGACGAGGCGCTTGCTGATCGCCTCGACCTGGCGTAGAAAGATGGCGGAGAAGACCACCGTCCACAGGACGAACGTGCCGCTGAGCGGCGAGACGATCGTGACGCGACCGCGGTCGATTGCCGCGAGAAACAGGCAGTATGCGCCGCCGAGAAAGACGCTCGAGAGCAGGAACGGTCGGAAGCTCGTGCGGATCTGCTCGACCGCGGTCTTCGGCGTACGCGTCACGAGCAGGTAGAGGCCGACCGCGAGCGACGCGCCTGCGAGGAGCGCCGCCGCCGCCGCGAACGGCGGCACGTCACGATCGCTCGTGACCCAGCGGGAGACGTTGTCGCGGGTCGCGAAGAGCGCGATGCTGGCCAGTGCCCAGACGATGCCGATCGCCCGGTAGTTCGGTGGCCGGACGCGATCCCAGACGAGCAGCATGCCGCCGCCGACGACGAACAGAGTGCCGATCAGCAACGCGATCCGGAAAGGCTCGTCGAGAAAGGCGACCGCAACGAAGCCCGACGCGAGCGGGATCGTGCCGGTGATCACCATGGCCCGCGAGGCCCCGATGTATCGGACCGAGTACGCGAACATCACCTGCGTGATTCCGGGAACGAAGATGCCAAGCACCAGGAAGGGCCATACGGCCTCCCAGGTCGCGTCGGTGAGTTGGAGCGACACGGCGGCGATGATGAGCGCGGTGAGGAAGCCGACCGCCTGGTTCTGGAACGCGCCGAGCTCCGCGTCGGGGACCGTCGCGAACCCGCGTCTCAGCCCGACCGCCAGGCCCCCGAACAGCAGACCGCTAGCTAGAGCGAGGGCGACGGCGTCGAGCACGGCCGCGAACGATACGCGCCGACGCGTCGAGCACGACTACCCGGTCAGGGCCGGCGGCCGCGCGCTAGGAACGAACGAGCTCGAGGAACTCGCTGCGCGTGCGAGCGTTCTCCTGGAACGTGCCGCGCATCGCGCTCGTGATCATCGAGCTCTCCTGCTTCTGGACGCCGCGCATCATCATGCAGAGGTGCTTTGCCTCGACGATGACCGCGACGCCGTGTGGCGCGAGTGAGTTTTCGATCGCGTCTGCGATCTGGTTGGTCATTCGTTCCTGCACCTGCAGACGCCGAGCGAAAACTTCGACGACTCGAGCGATTTTCGAGAGGCCGATGATCTTGCCCTTCGGGAGGTAGGCCAGCGTGACCTGCCCGAAGAACGGCAGCATGTGGTGCTCGCACATCGAGTAGAACTCGACGCCCTTGACGGTCACCATCCCCTCGGCGCCGTCGGCGTCGAAGATCGCGCCGTTCACGACCTCTTCCACGGTCGTGTGGTACCCGCTCGTGAGAAAGTCGAGCGTCTTGGCAACACGCAGCGGCGTGCGCACGAGGCCTTCGCGGTCGGGATCCTCTCCGATCTCCTCGAGCTGTGCGCGCACGAACGCCTCGACCCGCGGCGAATACACCTCGACGCTGCTGTCGAACGCGCTGTGCGCGGAATTCGTATGCGGTGAGCTCAACTGGGCTTCCACGATCGAATGCACCATACTCTCGTCGCTGGCAAGTGTTGCTGCAAGGGTCTTCGTTGCGACACCCGTCTCCGGATGTCTCCAGTCTGGCGCCACCTCCGCGACAGGGAGTGCAACGTGCGCCGCCGTGGCCGCATCCGGCGCGGGTAGCCGCCAGCCGTTGAACTCGGCGACGAGATCGCCGTAATAGACGATGTCGAGGTCGATGGTGCGCGGAGCGTTGCGATCCTTGGCCCGGTGCCGGCCCTGGCGCGCCTCGAGTTCGCGCAGCTCGTTGCGTAGCTGCGTCGGCTCCAGGTCGGTCGTCGCAAGGACGGCGGCGTTGTGGAACTCGGGCGCGTCGTCGACTCCGACCGCGGGCGAGCGGTAGACGCGGCTGACGCGTTTCACCTCGATGCGCGCATGGCGGTGAAGCTGCCTGACACCCTCGGGGATGTTCTCGTCGCGGTCGATGTTCGAGCCGAGTCCGATGACAACATCGACGCCGTTGCGCATGGCTGCGTGGGCGTTGCTCATGTCGGCCCGCTGCGGGTGCGGTGGATGGTGATCCCGACGGCACGCGCGTGTCTCAGTGCGGCTGGCTTCTCGACGGTCAGCTCGACCTCCTGAACGCGGTTGTCGGTGTCGAACGCGACTCGCGCGAGCTCCTCGGCGAGTCGCTCCACCAGCTCCGGCTTGCCATCGCCTACGTGGTGGATCATCGCCTTCGCGATCGTGCGGTAGTTGACGGTGTCCTCGATTCGATCCGACGTCGCAGCGGCCGAGAGGTCGACCCAGAGCGTTGCGTTGATGAGGATTTCCTGTGGCGTGACGCGTTCATCGGGCTTGACTCCGACGATGCCGACGGTGCTGAGGTCGCGAATATGAACGCGGTCGAGCCCCATCCGCGGGAGGCTAGCTGTTGAGCGGCGAGCTACCGGCTACTTGGGCGATCAGTCCGCGGGTGCGGCCACCGCGGTGGTCAGATGCCCACCACCGTCGACTCTGAGGATCTCGCCCGTGATGAAGTCGTTCTCGAGCAGGGCGATCGTCGCGTGGGCCACCGGCTCGGCGCCGCCTGGGCCCGCGAGTGGCAAGGCTGCGGCCAACCGACCGATGTGCTCGTCACCCTCTCCGGGGGGCGGGAGAGCGACGCCCGGGGCGACGGCGTTTACCCGCACCTGGGGCCCGAGCGAGGTGGCCGCGGCGCGCGTAAACGTGTCGAGTCCGCCCTTCGCGATGGTGTAGGTGAAGTGGCGTTCGTACGGTGTTTCGGTGCGTGCGTCGCTGACGTTGACGACTGCGCTGCTCGCGCTCGGCTGCAGTGACGCTGCGAACGCCTGCGTGAGGAAGATCGGCGCCGTGAGCGTGACGGCCAGCGTGGCGTGCCAGCCGTCGAGCGTGGCGTCGGAGAGAGAATCTTCGGGGAAGGAGGAGGCGTTGTTGACGAGGATCGAGATCGCGCCCAGCGACTCGGTCGCCGCGGCGACCAGGTCGACGGCGCGCGTCGGATCGGCCAGATCGGCGGCTCCGGTTGCCGCCTCCACGCCGAGCCCGCGTACCTCCTGCGCGAGCGCGTTGGCTGCGTCGCTCGAGTGCCCGTGGTGCACGAAGACGCTCGCCCCGCGAGCGGCGAGCGCGCGCACGATCGCTGCGCCCACCCGATGTGCTCCCCCGGTGACGAGGGCGTTCCTGCCGCCAAGCTCCACGGTTCGAGGCTAGTGTCAGCGCCAGATGGCGCCGGTGCTTCCGCCGTACGAGTACCTCCCGATCGCCGAGCACGGCGTGGTGGGAGATCTGCGCACCGTCGCTCTCGTTGCGACCGACGGGTCGGTCGACTGGCTGTGCCTGCCACGCTTCGACTCGTCGAGTGTGTTCGGTGCGATCCTCGATCGGCGCAAGGGCGGGTCGTTCCGGATCGCGCCCGAAGGCGACGACTACGAAGCGAAGCAGCTCTATCTCCCTGACACGAACGTGCTGATCACGCGCTTCCTCACGCCGACGGGCGTCTGCGAGGTCGAGGACTTCATGCCCGTGGCCGAGGATGGGGGCGCTCAGGTAGGCCAGTCGCTGGTGCGGCGCGTGCTTTGCGTGCGCGGAACGATTCCGATGGCCATGCGGTGCGAGCCATGCTTCGACTACGGGCGAGCCGAGCACGACACGCGGCTGCAGGAAGATGGGGCGGTATTCGAGAGCGCTGAGCTCTCCCTCGCTCTCGGGACCGAGACGAAGCTCGCGCGAACGGGCGGCGGGGTGGAGGGGCGCTTCACGCTCGCTGCGGGCGAGACCCGGACGTTCATTCTCGAGGTCGTCGGCGATGATGGTCAGCTGCATCACCAGTCGGAGGACGCCGCCCGCGAGCTGTTCGACCGCACGGTCGGCTACTGGCGCGGCTGGCTCGGGCAATCGCGCTACACCGGCCGTTGGCGCGAGATGGTCGACCGATCCGCGCTGACGCTCAAGCTCCTGACCTACGCGCCGACCGGTGCGCTGGTCGCCGCTCCGACCACAAGCCTGCCCGAACAGATCGGTGGGGGTCGGAACTGGGACTACCGCTACACCTGGATTCGTGATGCGGCGTTCTCCCTGTTCGCGCTGCTGCGCCTTGGATTCACCGAGGAGGCGGCCTCGTTCATGGACTGGATCACGCGACGCTTTCGCGAGGATGCGAACGTTGGCGATGGACCGCTCCAGGTCATGTACAAGGTCGACGGGTCGACCGACCTGTCCGAAGAGGTGCTCGAGCACTGGGAGGGCTTCCGCGGCTCAGCGCCTGTTCGCATCGGGAACGGCGCGGCAGGGCAGCTGCAGCTCGACATCTATGGCGAGCTGATCGACTCCGTCTACCTCTACAACAAGCACGGTGCGCCGATCTCACACGAGACGTGGTCAGACGTGTGCCGCATCGTCGACTGGGTAGCCGACAACTGGGACCAGGCCGATGAAGGCATCTGGGAAGTACGCGGCGGTCAGAAGCACTTCACGTACTCGCGCCTGATGAGCTGGGTAGCCGTCGAGCGTTCTATCCGGATCGCTCGCCAGCGCGGACTGCCTGCCGACATGATCCGCTGGCTCGACGCTCGCGACGCCATCTACCTGCAGATCATGGACAAGGGCTGGCATCAGGAGCGTGGGGCGTTCGTACAGCACTACGACGCCGAGTACCTAGACGCGTCGGTGCTGCTGATGCCGCTCGTGAAGTTCATCGCGCCGACCGATCCGCGCTGGCTCTCGACGCTTGACGCTATCTCGGACGAGCTCGTGTCCGATTCGCTCGTCTATCGCTACAACAGTGGCGCCGCCCCGGACGGTCTTGCGGGTGACGAGGGGACCTTCTCGATCTGCACTTTCTGGTACGTCGAGGCTCTCGCACGCGCTGGCCGGCTTGACGAAGCGCGACTCGTGTTCGAGAAGATGCTCACGTATGCGAACCACCTGGGGCTCTACTCCGAGGAGATCGGCGCGACCGGCGAGCAGCTGGGCAACTTCCCTCAGGCATTCACGCACCTCGCGTTGATCAGCGCCGCCCACACGCTGGACCAGCGCCTTGGCTAGAGGAGAGGCTGCAATGGCGACGCCGGAACGTCTGCCGTTTCCGCCGATGGAGGCGCAGCTCGTCCAGGCTGTGCCCGAAGAGCCCGGCTGGTACTTCGAGCCGAAGTGGGATGGCTTTCGTGGCGTACTCGAGAATCTCGACGGAGAGCTACGGCTGTGGAGTAGAAATGGTCGGCCACTCCTGCGGTACTTCCCGGAACTCGCAGCCCTCGGCGAGCAGCTACCGCCCAGCTCTGCCCTCGACGGCGAGATCGTGATCGAGCGCGACGGTGTGTTGCAGTTCGACTCTCTGCAGATGCGGCTCCACCCGGCAGAGAGCCGGATCAACCGGCTCGCAGGCGAGATCCCCGCGCGCTTCGTCGCCTTTGACGTGTTGCTGTGGGACGACGAGGTCGTGCACCCGCTGCCGTTCGTCGAGCGCCGCGCGCGTGTAGAGCAGCTGCCCTACGACGTGTCTCCCGGCACTGAGGATGCGGCCGTCGGTCAGCGCTGGCTCGAGCGGCTCGAGCTTGCCGGCTTCGATGGCGTGATCGGTAAGCGACTCGACCTGCCCTATCGACCCGGTGAGCGCGACGCGGTCGTGAAGGTGAAACACCACCGTACGGCGGACTGCGTCGTGGTCGGCGTGCGCTGGAAAGAGCCCGCGCCGGGGGAGGCGCCGGACATCGTGGCGACGCTGCTGCTCGGCCTCTACGACGAGAGCGGCGAGCTACGGCATGTGGGATCGACATCGGCGTCGGCCAAGAAGCGCCAGGCTGAGGTCGCCGAGCACGTCCTGCCGCTCGTGGTCGGCGAGCCGAGTACCGATCCGATCGGGCCGCCGAACCGCTGGCAGCAGAAACAGGGGTTGCCGTGGTCTGCCGTTCGGCCCGAGGCGGTTGTCGAAGTGCGCTTCGACAAGTGGGAGGGATCACGGTTTCGCCACGGCACGAGGCTGATGCGATTCCGACCCGACAAGGATCCGGATCAGTGCACGTTCGAGCAGGTCACCCAACGACCCGGGCCGGACGATCCGACCGTGGCGTCGCTGCTGGCTCGCTCGGGCTAATCGCTACGTCTCGGCCGGCTGCCCGAGGGCGCCCGTTACGCGCGCCCGCGGCGTGACGGTGGCCGCCAGCCGCCCTGGGTCCATGTGCGCTCGCGCACGACGATCGGGTCGGGGCCGAGCTCCGGCGGTTCGAGATCGAGCTGTTCGAATCGCCCCGCGAGGCTGACCTTCCGCCGCCACATGCCCTTCGTCGGGTCACCAACGCTGGCGATGCGATCGGCCATCG
>JAUVPB010000282.1 GCA_030598925.1 Actinomycetes bacterium | reverse complement strand
GGCTCCCAGCCGAGCACATCTCGCGCCTTCGTCGAGTCTCCGATCAGGTTGTCGACCTCTGCCGGCCTGTAGAGGGCCGGGTCGATCACGACGTGGCGCTCCCAGTCGTCGATGCCGACATGTCCGAACGCGACCTCGACGAGCTCTCGCACCGTGTGCGTGACGTTCATCGCGACCACGTAGTCCTCGGCCTCGTCCTGTTGAAGCATCAGCCACATGGCCTCGACGTAGTCGCCGGCAAAGCCCCAGTCTCGCTTCGCTTCGAGGTTTCCGAGCCGCAGCTCGTCCTGGAGCCCGAGCATGATGCGCGCAACCCCGTTGGTCACCTTACGGGGTAGGAACTCGAGGCCGCGGAGTGGCGACTCATGGTTGAAGAGGATTCCGCTACACGCGAAGAGCTCGTAGCTCTCCCGATAGTTGACGGTGATCCAGTGCCCGTAGACCTTCGCAACGCCGTATGGGCTGCGCGGGTAGAACGGAGTCGTCTCCCGCTGGGGAACCTCGGTGACCTTGCCGAACATCTCGCTCGACGAGGCCTGATAGAAGCGGATGGACGGGTCGACCGTACGAACGGCCTCTAGGCACCGTGTTACGCCCAGGGCGGTGAAATCGCCGGTCTGCGTCGCGGTCTTCCATGATTCGGGCACGAAGCTCTGCGCGGCGAGGTTGTAGAGCTCATCGGGCCGGGCCTGCTGAACGGCATCGATGAGCGAGAGCTGATCGCCGAGGTCTCCCTGGATCAGCGTGATGTCGTCGAGAATGCCGAGTCGATCGAGCCGCTCGAAGTGGGGGGTCGAGCTGCGGCGCACGAGACCGTGAACGTCGTAATCCTTCTCGAGCAGGAACTTGGCGAGATACGCGCCATCCTGGCCGGTCAGGCCCGTCACCAGCGCGGAGCGTCGCTTGTCGATCATCGGGTTCGGTTCCACAGCATTCGCACGCTCGCCACCATAGTCGCCGTCGTAGACAGTAGAAGCAGGCACAGTACCCAGCGTGGCGCGCCGGCCAGTCGTGCGCGAGTGTCGCCTCTCGAGCCTGAACCTCGCCCATGATGACCGATTCGAACAGGAAGCGCGACCCCCTAAGCGCACTCACTCTCGGCGTGGGATCCGGCGTCAGCGGAGAGTGGCCTCGTGCTAGATCACACGAGCTGCTGAATCGCGTTGAAGATCACCTCAGCCGCGAGCGCTCCGTCAGCTGGGTCGGCCTCTTCGTCCGGCGCGTGGCTGATGCCGTCGCGGCATGGGACGAACACCATCGCGCTCGGCACGCGGGACGCGACGCACATCGTGTCGTGGGCTGCGCCCGAGAGCATCGTCCGGAACGGTGCGCCCGAGGAAGCGGCCGCGGTCTCGAGCTCAGCGACGATCGCAGTGTCCATCGGCGTCGCGGGCAGGGTCTGGCGCATTGCGTACGACGCTGTCAGCCCGCGTGCGCGAGCAGCCTCCTCGGCGTAGGCGCTGATCGCGTCGACGACGCTGCGGAACGCGGCGTCCTCCGGCCCGCGGACGTCAAGCGAGAGTCGGGCTTCTCCTGGGACCACGTTAATGATGCCCGGTGAGAGCGAGATCTCGCCGACGGTTCCGACCGTTCCGTGACCCGCTTCCGTCGCGAGTCGCTCGAGTTCCGTGATGCACATGCCGGCCACGACGGCAGCGTCTTGCCGGAAACTCATCGGTGTGGCGCCGGCATGGTCGGTGCGCCCGTTGACAGTGATGTCGCCGTGGACGTACCCGGCGATCGCGTTGACGACGCCGAGGCGGTTGTCGGTGTCCTGGAGAACCCGTGCCTGCTCGATGTGCGTCTCGATCCAGCCGATCAGATCGTCGAGAACGTGGATTGATTCGCGCCAGTCGGCGGGGTCGTAGCCTGCGTCTTCCGCATGCTCCCAGAAGGAGCGACCGTCGTCCAGAGAGCGGAAGTGCTCCTTCAGATCAGCCTCGCCAACGCGTTGGACCATGATCCGACTTCCCAACAGCATCTGGCCGAAGCCGGAGCCCTCTTCCTCGAGAAACGAGATCGCCTGCAGCGGAAGATTCGTGCCGTGCTCAGCGTCGAGGCGGCAGACCTCGAGCGCAACGACGACGCCCAGGGTCCCGTCGTACGGGCCACCGTTCCGGTTCGAGTCACAGTGTGATCCGACCCCGAAGACCTTGGTGCCGGCTGGTCGGTTGCGAGCTACGAGCGTGCCGACTGGGTCATAGGAGACGTCGTGGCCGAGCTCCTCGAACTGCGTAGCGAAGTAGTCCAACGTGTTCGTGTAGACGTCGGTGTAGGCATAGCGCCGGATGGCTTCCGGCGTCGATGTGTACGCCGAGCCCGTTAGCTCCTGCACATCGGCCGCGACGCGGGCGATGCTCCGCTCGCGGTCCACCGTTGTCATCGTCTCGATCGCCTAGGAGCGGTCGTCGCGCGGATCGACGACGGGAAGGCTCTCGAGGTCGCGCTGAACGCTCGCCGCGAAGTCGTCCGTCGGCTCTGACTCCGGCACGTCCTCCTCGCGGAGACCGGGAAGCACACGAAGTTGCGACTTGCGCTTTGCCCGCTGGCGCTCATGGCGTGCTTCGAGTCCGAGACGCTGCTGCAGGCGCGGCCATTCGGCGGCCGTGACAAGTATCACGGCCGCGACAAGCAGGACCAGTGCGATCAGGCTCACACGTACATTCTAGGGATCACGGACGACTCGGATCTGTCGCGTCACAATTCGCGTGTTCGGCAGCACGCGGCCGGTGTACTCCCAGTTCTTCGTCTCCTGACGATCGGCTGCGCGGAAACGGATCGTGTAGCGGCCCGGCCCGAGTCCCGTGAGGTCGACGAGCATACGGCGCGACGGGCGGTGCCAGCCGGCGGCAAGCCAGACGCTGCCGTCGACGCTGAACGATAGGGACGCGGGGTCGACGCCGCTGCCCCGGTCGCGGACTTGCGCGGTGATGAGACCGTCACGCGTGTGCAGCGTGTCGACCCGGATCGTTGGCGGGGTGACATCGTTGATCCAGAAGCGGAAGCGGAACGGGCCTGCGGTTCGGCGCAGCCGTGAATCGAACACGATCGTGTATCGCCCAGGCGTCGGTCGGAGCGCACCGGCAATCAGCCGCCGGTCACCGAAGCCCAGCTGGTAGGGGTTCCCGTTAGACGGGAGGGCGCTGACTCCCGCGAGCGCGTTCTCGTCTCGACCGCGCACGATGCGTGGTTCGACCGACACACCCGTTGGCTGGTGGATGATCGCAACGCCGAAGTTCGCGACGGCTCGTT
>JAUVPB010000026.1 GCA_030598925.1 Actinomycetes bacterium | reverse complement strand
GGCCTTGCCTCGCCGTGCCGAAGTACAACTACGGGAGCCAATCCCCGACTCGATCTATGGCTCGAAGCTTGTGACTCAGGTTGTCAACAAAGTGATGCTGCACGGCAAGAAGTCGTCCGCCGAGAACATCGTCTACGGCGCGCTCGGGCAAGTTGGCGAACGCGCAGGCAAACCGCCGGTTGAGGTGCTCGAACAGGCGATCAAGACACTCACTCCGGTGCTCGAGGTTCGCTCCCGTCGGGTCGGCGGCGCGAACTATCAGGTTCCGATCGAGGTACCGCAGCGGCGCGCCCGTACACTCGCCGTCAGGTGGCTGGTGACGTTCGCGCGGGAACGCCGCGAGAAGACGATGTCGGCTCGGTTGGCGGGGGAGATTCTCGACGCGCTCGAGCAACAGGGGAACGCGTTCAAGCGAAAGGACGATCTGTACCGCATGGCCCAGGCAAACAAGGCATTCGCCCACTACCGCTGGTAACGGAGATCATGGCAAACGTGGCAGAGCGACAGCGAGAGTCCGGGGGGCGCGAGATCGGGGTCGATCGCGTTCGCAATATCGGAATCATGGCCCACATCGACGCGGGTAAGACCACAACAACGGAACGCATCCTGTACTACACCGGCCGTACGCACAAGCTCGGTGAGGTTCACGATGGCGCCGCTGTCATGGACTGGATGGCGCAGGAACAGGAACGCGGCATCACGATCACGTCGGCTGCGACGACCGCGCTTTGGCGTGGTCATCGCGTGAACATCATTGATACGCCCGGGCACGTGGACTT
This sequence comes from Actinomycetes bacterium, assembly GCA_030598925.1. Taxonomy (GTDB): domain Bacteria; phylum Actinomycetota; class Thermoleophilia; order Gaiellales; family Gaiellaceae; genus JAUVPB01. Next base: position 18,964 of record JAUVPB010000026.1, on the reverse strand, counting down.
CACCGTAGAGGTCGAGCGAAGCCTTCGCGTGCTTGACGGCGCAATCGCAGTTTTCGACGCCGTTGCCGGCGTTGAGCCGCAGTCAGAGACCGTCTGGCGACAGGCAGATCGCTATCGCGTGCCGCGCATTGCGTTCATCAACAAGATGGATCGCACCGGGGCCGACTACTTCGGTGCAGTCCAGTCGATGGTCGACCGCCTTGGCGCCAACGCCGTGCCGGTGCAGTTGCCGGTCGGGCAAGAGGAGCACTTTCGTGGTGTCATCGACCTGGTCGAGATGCAGGTTCTCGTCTGGACAGACGATCTGGGCACGGCGATGGACACGATCGAGATTCCGGAGGAGTTGCGCGAGCAGGCTGAGGCCTATCAGCACCAGTTGATCGATGCGGTGGCTGAGCACGACGAGGAGTTGCTTGAGACCTACCTGCTCGACGAGAGCTCGGTGACGTCCGAGATGATCCGGCGCGCTCTGCGGCAGGCGACTCTCGAGGCCGCGATCACGCCCGTCCTCTGCGGCTCCGCCTTCAAGAACAAGGGAATCCAGCCGGTCCTGGACGCGGTGATCGACTATCTCCCAAGTCCGAAGGACGTTCCGGCGATCGAGGGCGAGGATCCGAAGACGGGTGAGGTCGCAACGCGCGAGCCGCTCGTGTCCGGCTCGTTTGCGGCGCTCGCGTTCAAGGTGATGAGCGATCCCTACGTAGGGCGGCTGACGTACTTCCGTGTCTACTCGGGGCAAGTGTCCGCCGGCGACCGCATTCTCAATGTGTCCAACGGCAAGACGGAGCGCATCGGGCGTCTCTTGCTCATGCACGCCAACCACCGTGAAGAGGTCGAGTCGGTATCGGCTGGTGACATCGTCGCAGCGGTCGGGCTCAAGCAGAGCACGACCGGGGACACGCTCGCCGTCGCGTCGGATCCGATTCAGCTCGAGGCGATGACCTTCCCCGAACCGGTGATCTCGGTCGCTATCGAGCCGAAGACCAAGGCGGATCAGGACAAGCTTGCACAGGCGTTGCAGCGACTCGCCGACGAGGATCCCACGTTCCAGGTCCGGTCAGATGAGGAGACCGCCCAGACCCTGATCTGGGGCATGGGCGAGCTTCACCTCGAGATCATCGTCGATCGGCTCACGCGTGAGTTCAGCGTCGACGCGAACATCGGTCGACCTCAGGTCGCCTATCGCGAGCGGCCGTCGAAGCGCGTCGAGAAGGTCGAAGGTCGATTCGTTCGTCAGACCGGAGGTCGAGGACAGTACGGCCATGCCGTGATCAACATGGAGCCGGCCGAGGCCGGTTCGGGGTACGAGTTCGTCGACAAGGTCCACGGCGGGTCGATTCCTCGCGAGTACATCTCGTCGGTCGACAAGGGCATGCAGGAGGCCATGGAGTCGGGCATCATCGCCGGCTATCCGGTGGTCGACGTGAAGGTGGAGCTGATCGATGGGTCGTCGCATGATGTCGACTCGAGCGAGATGGCCTTCAAGGTTGCCGGTTCGATGGCGTTCAAGGCTGCGCTGCAGAGATCCAAGCCAAAGTTGCTGGAGCCGGTCATGGCGGTCGAAGTAGTCACGCCGGAGGAGTACCTCGGCGATGTGATGGGCGATCTCAGCTCGCGTCGCGGTCGGGTCGAAGGACTCGAGCAGCGCGGCAACGCCCAGGTGGTGAGGGCACGCGTACCTCTCGCCACGATGTTCGGGTACGCGACGGATGTACGTTCGACAACACAGGGTCGCGCCACATTCACGATGCAGTTCGACCGGTATGAAGCAGTTCCGCAGGACGTCGCGAGCGAGATCGTCGCTCAGGCCAACGGCGAGTAGTCACGGAGGAAGGGATGTCGAAAGAGAAGTTCGAGCGCAATAAGCCCCACGTCAATGTGGGCACCATCGGTCACATCGACCATGGGAAAACCACCCTCACCGCTGCGATCACGAAAGTGCTCAGCGAAAAGGGCACGGGTACGGACGCAACGGCGTTCGATCAGATCGACAAGGCTCCGGAGGAGCGAGAGCGCGGCATCACGATCGCGACCGCTCACGTCGAGTACGAGACAGAGAATCGACACTACGCGCACGTCGACTGCCCCGGGCACGCCGACTACATCAAGAACATGATCACCGGCGCCGCCCAGATGGATGGAGCGATCCTGGTGGTCTCGGCGGCCGACGGCCCGATGCCGCAGACGCGGGAGCACGTACTGCTCGCGCGGCAGGTGAACGTGCCGTACATCGTCGTGGCTCTCAACAAGGCCGACATGGTCGACGACGAGGAGTTGCTCGAGCTCGTTGAGTTGGAGGTCCGCGAGCTCCTCTCGAAGTACGACTACCCCGGCGACGATGTTCCGGTCATCCGAGTCTCCGCGCTCAAGGCGCTCGAAGGAGACGAGGAGGCCTCCGGTCAGGTCCTCGAGCTCATGGAGGCAGTCGATAGCTACGTGCCGGATCCGGAGCGCGAGATCGACAAGCCCTTCCTCATGCCGATCGAAGACGTGTTCACGATCACCGGCCGAGGAACGGTCGTGACCGGTCGAGTCGAACAGGGCATTGTCAACATTGGCGATGAGATCGAGATCGTTGGGATCAAGGACGAGACCGAGAAGACGACCGTTACCGGTGTCGAGATGTTCCAAAAACTCCTCGACCGGGGACAGGCCGGCGACAACGTCGGCGCGCTCCTGCGCGGTATCAAGCGTGAGGACATCGAGCGTGGACAGGTGCTGGCCAAGCCCGGCACGATCACGCCGCATACGCACTTCAAGGCTGAGGTGTACGTGCTCTCGAAGGACGAGGGTGGTCGTCACACGCCGTTCTTCAACGGCTACCGACCGCAGTTCTATTTCCGTACCACCGACGTGACCGGCTCGATCAACTTGCCGGACGGCCAGGAGATGGTCATGCCGGGCGACAACACCAACATGGACGTCGAGATGATTCAGCCGATCGCCATGGACCAAGGGCTCCGGTTCGCCGTTCGCGAGGGCGGGCGCACGGTCGGGGCAGGCGTTGTGACCGAGGTGATCAAGTAACGGGTAGGTATTCGCCCCGAAGAGGGAATGTTCGGCGCAGGCCGGTGGTCATCTTGCCGCCGGCCATGCGCGTGTAGTAAGTGCAGGGAGCGGTCGTCCGTTCAACGGGAGACGCGAGAGAGAGAAGCGTGGCACAGCAAAAGATCCGCATCCGACTCAAGGGCTACGACCATTCGCAGCTCGACAAGTCGGCGAAGTCGATTGTCGAGACGGCGCAGCGAACCGGTGCGATCGTGACCGGTCCCGTACCCCTGCCGACGGAAAAGAACGTGTACACGGTGATTCGGAGTCCCTTCAAGGACAAGGACTCACGTGAACACTTCGAGATTCGTACGCACAAGCGTCTTATCGACATCCACTCGCCGACACCTAAGACGGTTGACAGCCTAATGCGGCTCGACCTCCCAGCCGGCATCGATATCGAGATCAAGCTCTAAGGGCGGCTGGGCGCGTGAAGGGCATCATCGGTCGCAAGCTGGGAATGACCCAGCTGTTCGACGCAGAGACGGGCGACGTTCAGGTTGTCACGGTCATTCAGGCCGGCCCGTGTCCGGTTGTTCAGATCCGCACGCTCGATCGAGATGGCTACGAGGCGGCTCAGCTCGCGTTCGACGAGGTGGCCGAGTGGAAGCTCGCTCGTGGCGAGGTCGGCCACTTGAAGCGACATGGCTTCGGAGCGCACCGGGAGCTCGTCGAGTTCCGGGGTTCCACCGAGCTCGGCGAAGGCGACACCGTCACGGTAGAGGCGTTTGAGCCCGGGGATTCGGTCAAGGTATCCGGCGTCTCGATCGGCAAGGGCTTCCAGGGCACGGTCAAGCGGCACAACTTCAGCATGGGCCCGAAGTCTCACGGGTCCCGCAATGTCCGCGCCCCCGGTTCGATCGGCGCGTCCGCGTCACCATCCCGCGTGTTCAAGGGGCAGAAGATGCCGGGACGCATGGGTGGCGCTCGCGTCACTCAGCGCGGTCTAAGGGTTGTAGAGGTTGATGCGGAGAAGGACTTGCTGCTCGTATCTGGAGGCGTGCCCGGCCCTAAGAACTCGGTCGTCATCGTGCGTCAGGACGGAGCGTGATGGCGCTCAAGGCCCCGGTTCTGAATGTGAGCGGCAAGAGCTCCAAGGGTATGACTCTCGATGGTGCCGTCTTCGGTACGGAGCTTCGCGAGCACCTGATTCACGAAACCGTACGAGCTGAGTTCGCTGAGGCGCGAGCCGCGACACGCGGCGGCAAGAGCCGGGCGGACGTTGCGGGCGGCGGGGCGAAGCCCTGGCGTCAGAAAGGCACGGGTCGTGCCCGTCAAGGAACGATACGCGCGGTGCAGTTCGAGGGCGGCGGGATGGCATTCCCACCGAACATGCGGTCATTTGCCCTCAAGGTCAACCGTAAGACGCGCTCGAAGGCCATGCGATCGGCGCTGTCGGCCCACGCTTCTCGGAGCTCGATCGGCGTGATCGAGGGCGACACCTTCGACGGTCCGTCCACCAAGACCGCCCTGGCGCTTCTCGAGGGCTGGGGTGCCAGTCGTCCGTTACTGGTCGTCTGCGACGAGGCCGAGGCCGCCATCGCGAAGTCGTTCCGGAATCTTGAGACGGTCGAAGTCACGACACCGCGCGCCCTCGAGGTGCGCGACCTCGTCTGGGCGCAATCTCTCCTGATCACCCGGGAGGCTGCCGGCGCGGTCTCAGAGAGGGCTGGCTAACTCATGGGACTTGATCTCAGTCACCGTCAGATTCTCATTGCTCCGGTTGTGTCCGAGAAGAGCTACAGCTTGATCGCTGACAACAAGTACTCGTTCCGAGTGCATCCGAGCGCCCACCGCACGCAGATTCGGCAAGCCGTCGAGGAGTTGTTCGAGGTCAGTGTCGAAAGCGTGAACGTGGCCAACGTTCGCGCGAAGCCGAAGCGGCGCGGGTTTCATCGCGGCGTGCGCCCTGGGTGGAAGAAGGCGATCGTCAAGGTCAAGGAAGGCGACAAGATCGATCTCTTCGAAGGGGGCAGCGTCTAGTGCCCGTCCGTAAGTACAAGCCGACGAGTCCCGGACGGCGATTCCGCTCCGTCTCCGACTTCGAAGAGATCACGAAGACGACGCCGGAAAAGAACCTTCTCAAGCCCCTCAAGCGAACTGGTGGCCGCAACGCCGCGGGCCGGATCACGACTCGGCACCGTGGCGGAGGTCACAAGCGACGCTACCGCGAGATCGACTTCAAGCGCGTGAAAGACGGTGTGCCTGCCCGCGTCGCAGCAATCGAGTACGACCCGAATCGGTCGGCCAGAATCGCGCTCCTGCACTACGCGGACGGTGCCAAGGCTTACATTGTGGCTCCGGCCCGTCTCGCGGTCGGCGATACGGTCAGCTCCGGGCCGGGAGCCGACATCCGACCGGGAAACGCGCTACCGCTCGCCAACATTCCGACCGGCACCGTTGTTCACAACGTCGAGTTGAAGCCAGGGCGCGGCGCGCAGCTCGCGCGAAGCGCGGGCGCGGGCGTCCAGCTCGTCGCCAAGGACGGCCCGCATGCCGTCGTTCGGCTGCCGTCGGGCGAGCTCCGGCGCGTATTGCTGACCTGCCGCGCAACCGTGGGCCAGGTCGGCAACGTCGAGCACATCAACATCACCAGCGGCAAGGCTGGTCGGAGCCGCTGGCTAGGCAAGCGGCCGACCGTGCGTGGCTCGGCGATGAACCCGGTCGATCATCCACACGGCGGTGGCGAAGGCAAGTCGAAGGGCGGTCGGCACCCGGTCACACCGTGGGGTGTTCCGACGCTCGGTAAGAGGACGCGCCGCAAGGGCAAGCAGTCCGACGAGTTGATCATTCGCGGCCGCAAGCGCGGCCGAGAGCGACGATAGGTAGGGGAGAGCGCGTTGAGTAGGTCGAGCAAGAAGGGACCGTTCGTCGAGGAGAGGCTGTTCCAGCGTGTCCAGAAAATGAACGAAACCGGCGAGAAGACGGTGATCCGTACGTGGTCTCGGACCTCGACGGTCTTCCCTGAGATGGTTGGTCACACGATTGGTGTCCACGACGGGCGAAAGCACGTTCCGGTCTTCATCACCGAGTCGATGGTTGGGCACAAGCTCGGCGAGTTCGCTCCTACGCGGATGTTCCGTGGACACTCGGGCGACAGAACAGCGCAGATTCGGGGCTAGGCGAAACGCAGCATGGCAGTGACTGACTCACCCGTTCAGGCTCGCGCGAAGGCGAAGTACGTTCGCTCAACGCCGCGCAAGGCACAGCTCGTCGCGGAGCAGATTCGCGGCTTGCCCGTCCCCGAGGCTCGCACCGTGCTCGCCTTCAGCAAGCGAGCTGCCGCTAAGGACGTGGAGAAGGTGCTGCTCTCGGCGATCGCCAACGCGGAGGCGAACCACGACCTCATCGGTGACGAGTTGTTCGTCCAGGAGATCTACGTCGGCCAGGGCCCCACCCTCAAGCGGTGGCGTGCACGTGCGCGTGGCCGCACCGGCCGGATTCTCAAGCGGACGTGTCACATCGTCGTTGGTCTCGCCGAGCTGGACGAGGAGTTGCGTGCTCTCTATGCGAGCGACGAGCCAATCGACGCTGCCGCTGAGCTGCCCGAAGACGCTGACCTCGAGGTGGCGGCCGACGACGCGGATTCGGCGGTCGACGAAGACGTCGCACAGGGCGAGGCCGACGAGAGCGAAGCGGCCGTGGAGCCGGATGAGTCCGACGAAGAGGCCGACGAATCAGAGGCGCCAGAGCCGGACGCGGAAGCGGCCGACGACGAGGTGCCAGTCTCCGGCGAGCCGTATGAGGGCTACGGTGACCACACGGCCAAGCAGGTGATCGCGCTCGTAGGCGAGTTGACCGACGAGCAGCTTGACGCGATCACGGCTCAGGACGAGCGCGTGACCGTATCGCGAGCTATTGAAAAGGAGCGCAAACGGCGCTCGGAAGCCGAAACCGAGGAGCAGGAAAGCTAGATGGGGCAAAAGGTTCATCCGGGCGGCCTGCGGGTCGGCGTTATCCACGATTGGAAGTCCAACTGGTACACCGGTACGAAGGACTTTCCGGCGTACCTGCTCGAGGACGTCAAGATCCGCGATCACATCTACGGGAAGCTCAGTCACGCCGGGCTGTCCGATATCCGGATCCAGAAGGACAAGCAGCGGATCACGATTGATATCTACACCGCGCGTCCGGGCATCGTGATCGGGAAGTCCGGCTCAGAGGTCGACGCGCTTCGCCGTGACATCCACGCGCTGACGCGCAAGAACGTTCACATCAACATCAACGAGATCAAACGCCCCGAGCTCGATGCGAAACTCGTCGCACAATCGGTGGCCGAGCAGCTTCAGAACCGCGTCGCGTTCCGGCGCGCTATGAAGCGGTCGCTTGCGTCCGCCATGCGGTCTGGGGCCGAGGGCGTTCGCATCCAGTGTGGTGGACGCCTGGGAGGCACAGAGATGTCCCGCTCCGAGAGCTACTCGGAAGGACGTGTGCCGCTTCACACGCTTCGTGCCGACATCGACTACGGCTTCATCGAGGCGAAGACCGCGTCGGGTCGGATCGGCGTCAAGGTGTGGATCAACAAGGGCGAGATCATGCCCGAGGGCTACCAGGGCTTCGACGAGGCGGCCGGCGCTCAAGGCCGGCTCGGCGAGCAGGATCAGGCGCGCCGACTTGGCGCCCGGCTCCGCGAAGGTCTCGGCGCGACCCGCGAGGGACGACGTGGCGGTCCAGACCGAGAAGGCTTGGGACTGGTTCGCAAGAAGCGACGCGGCGAGCGAGGCCGAGGCCGAGGTCGCGGCAAGGGCGGTCCGCCGGCCGAAGAGGGTACGCCGAAGGCAGCGGCAGACGCGCCCGAAGACGGCGCCGATGCCGCAGCTCAGCCTGGTGACGCCTCCGCAGCCGAAAGCACACCGAAACCCGACGATGCGCCGAACACGGATAAGGGCGCCGAGACAGGTAAGGGTGCGGCCGCCGATGAGGGTGCAGCCGCCGATGAGGGTGCAGCCGCCGATGAGGGTGCAGCATCCGACAGCTCAGGCGGGACCGATAGCTGATGCTCACGCCACGCCGGACCAAATACCGACGGCAGCACCGGGGCCGTCGCCGCGGTCTCGCCAAGGGTCAGCAACAGGTGACCTTCGGCGACTACGGCATCAAGTCGCTCGAGGCTGCCTGGATCACGAATCGGCAGATCGAAGCGGCTCGTGTCGCGATGACCAGGAAGATCCGTCGTGGTGGCAAGGTCTGGATCAACGTGTTCCCAGACAAGCCGGTGACCGAGAAGCCGGCCGAGACTCGCATGGGCTCCGGCAAGGGTTCGCCCGAGCATTGGGTTGCTGTGGTCAAGCCGGGCCGCGTCATGTTCGAGTTGGCCGGCGTCCCGGAGGACCTGGCTCGTGAAGCTGCGCGGCTCGCGAGCATGAAGCTTCCTGTCAAGACGAAGTTCGTGAAGCGGGAGGCGGATCTCTTTGAAGGCTAGGTACACGCAGGCCGGGGTTGCGCACGCGCATGCGGGCTCTCGAGCCACGAGGTTGCTGTGAAAACGAAAGACGTGAGGAGCATGACCGACGAGGAGCTCGCCGTGCAGCTCGCTGAAGTGCGCGAGGAGCTATTCAACCTCCGATTCCAGGACGCAACGGGCGCCCTTGAGAACACGACGCAGCTCGGCGTTACGAAGCGGAAAATCGCTCGAATCCTCACGGTACAAACGGAACGCGAGCAGGGGTTGGAGCGCAGCTAAATGATTGTGGACGAAGAGAAGGAGAACGGCGAGACGGAGGAGGCGGGAACCGCCTCTGACGAGCAGGTCGAAGCGGCCGCCGACGAGACCAAGCAGGCGGAAGCGGACGCCGACGCGGAAGCAACGGCGTCCGAGGAGGAGCCGGCCCCCGAAGCAGACGTAGAGGCACAGCCGGAGGCAGAGGCAAAGGCGGAAGCCGAGGCCGAAGCAGAGGCCAAGGACGCCGCGGAGGCCGACGTCGAAGCGGAGCCCGCCACTGATGCGGAGGGCGCCGGCGACGACGACGACGCGTCGGACGAACCTGTAGGGGCTGGTCCAGTTGCCGAAGGCGAAGATGCTCCAGCGACTCCCGCACCACCCGCTGTACGACCGTCCCGCAAGAAGCGCACGCCCGAAGAGAAGGCTGCTCGGCGGACAGCCCGCAAGCGCCGCCGTGTCGAGGCTCGGGCTGAAGCCCGCAAGCCGATCGTTCGGATCCCGAAGCCCGAGCAGGAGCGCGGAGCGCGGAAGGAGCGAGTGGGTGTTGTCGTAGCCGACGCGATGGATCGGACGATCACGGTCCAGGTCGAACGGGCGTTCCCACATCGGCGGTACGGCAAGGTGATCCGACGAACAACGAAGTTCTACGCGCACGACACGGAGAACTCCGCGGCTGTTGGAGATAGCGTCCGCATCGTCGAGACACGTCCGCTCTCGAAGAACAAGCGCTGGCGGCTCGCGGAGATCGTGGAGACCGCGAAGTGATCCAGCAAGAATCACGGCTGCGCGTGGCCGACAACACCGGAGCGCGCGAGCTCTTGTGCATCCGGGTTCTCGGCGGATCCCGGCGACGCTACGCGCGTGTCGGCGACGTGATCGTGGGCACGGTCAAGCAGGCAACTCCGCGGGGCGCGGTCAAGAAGGGCGAGGTCGTCCAGGCCGTCGTGGTGCGCACGCGTAAGCCGTTTTCACGGCGTGATGGAACGTCGATTGCCTTCGATGAGAACGCCGCGGTGATCATCGACGAGCAGCAGAACCCGCTCGGCACGCGCATCTTTGGTCCCGTCGCGCGCGAGTTGCGTGACAAGAACTTCATGAAGATCGTGAGCCTGGCGCCGGAGGTGCTCTGATGACGGCAGCACGAAGCCGCATACGAATCCGCAAGGGCGATCTCGTCGAGGTGATCGCGGGCAAGGAAAAAGGCAAGCGCGGCGAGGTGCTCAAGGCAGACCCGCGGGCCCAGCGCGTGATCGTCGAGAACCTCAATCTTTCGAAGAAGCACAAACGGCCGCGACCACTTCGCGACTCCGGTCGGATGGGTCAGCAGCAGATCGAGCCGGGGGGCGTGATCGACATCGCGGCTCCCATTCCGATCTCGAACGTGATGGTCGTGTGCCCCTCGTGCGACCGGCCGACTCGCGTCGGACATGCGATCGAGGAGGTCAAGGGCGCGCCGGCGAAGGTCCGCGTCTGCACTCGCTCTGACTGCGGCAAGGGAGTCGACCGGTGAGCGACAACGGATACGTCCCACGCCTCAAAGCGTCCTATGAGCAGGAGATACGAGGTCAGCTCTTGACTGAGCTCGGCCTCACCTCCCTGATGCAGGTGCCACGCGTCGAGAAGATCACCCTCAACATGGGCGTCGGCGAGGCGAAGATCAGCGCCAAGTCGCTCGATAGCGCGATCGAAGAGCTGACGTTGATCGCGGGTCAGCGTGCGCAGGTAAGACGGGCCCGCAAGTCAATCGCCAACTTCAAGCTACGAGAGGACATGCCAATCGGAGCGCGTGTCACGTTGCGCGGCGGGCGCATGTACGAATTCCTCGACCGTCTCGTCTCCGTCGCGCTTCCTCGCATCCGTGACTTCCGGGGCCTTTCGCTCAGGAGCTTCGACGGACGCGGCAACTTCTCACTCGGTGTGAAGGAGCAGATCATCTTTCCGGAGATCGACTACGACAACGTCGACACCATCCGCGGATTGGACGTTGCGATTACGACCACGGCGTTGGACGACGAACAGGGAATCGCATTGTTGAGGAAGCTCGGACTTCCGTTTCGCGACGCCAACTGACAGGCATGACTCTTAAAGGAGACAGATGGCCAAGAAGAGCCTGATTGCGAAGGCAGCACGACCGGCGAAGTACAAGACTCGCGCCTACACGCGGTGCAACCGCTGCGGCAGGCCCCGTTCCGTCTACAAGAAGTTCGGTCTGTGCCGGATCTGCTTGCGCGAACTCGCACACGACGGCGTCATCCCGGGGATGACGAAGGCCTCCTGGTAGGCCGAGGAGATTGAGATCGATGATTTCTCACAATGCGAAGGCGACCGTTCGCTGTTCGAGGGAGGCATGAGCCGTGCTGACTGATCCAGTTGCCGACATGCTGACTCGAATCCGCAACGCGAATCAGGCGCTGCAAGACACCGTTGAGATGCCTACCTCACGACTGAAGGCTGACATCGCACGGCTGCTCAAGGAAGAGGGCTACATCGATGACTACCGAGTGGACGGCGGCTCGAGCTACGACATGCTCGTGGTGGTGCTTCGCTTCGGCGAGAACCGCGAGCGCGTCATCAGCGGTCTGAAGAGGGTTTCGAAGCCCGGGCGCCGTATCTACGCGCGAAAGGAGCGGCTCCCTCGTGTTCTCGGCGGTATGGGAACGTCGATCATCTCCACGTCGACGGGCATCATGACCGGACGCCGAGCCGAGGAGCTGGGTATCGGAGGCGAGGTTCTGTGCTTCGTTTGGTAGAGCCGATGAAAAAGTTGCGTCAACACTCGTGAGTCGAATCGGAAAGACACCACTCGAGATTCCCGACGGCGTCGAGGTCTCCTTTGCGCCAGGCCAGGCGGACGTCAAAGGGCCACTCGGCGAGCTCTCGCAGAACCTGCCCGATCGGATCGCGATCGAGCAGCGCGAGTCGACGCTAGTCTTTACGCGGCCTACCGACCGGGGCTCTGACCGGGCACTCCACGGGCTGACGCGCACGCTGGTTGCCAACATGGTCGAGGGCGTTACGAAGGGTTTCGAGAAGACCCTCGAGATCCATGGAGTCGGCTATCGAGCGTCACTGAACGGTTCCACGATCGAGCTCGCATTGGGCTTCTCGCACGGCGTCAAGGTCGACCCTCCCGAAGGCATCACCTTCGATGTCCCGGAACAAACCGTCGTCATTGTCAAGGGAATCGACAAGCAGAAGGTCGGGCAGATCGCGTCCGAGATTCGCGCGATCCGCCCACCCGAGCCGTACAAGGGCAAAGGGGTTCGCTATCGCGGCGAGTACGTGAGACGAAAGGTCGGTAAGCGGGCATGAGCGTGGCAACCAAACGTCAGCTTCGTGAGCGACGTCACCGGCGCGTTCGGGGTCGAATCTCTGGTACGGCAGAGCGCCCGCGTCTTTCCGTATCTCGCTCGAACCACGGCATTTTCGGGCAGTTGATCGACGACGACACGGGGACAACGCTCGCGTCTGCCAACTGGGTCACGCTTCGGAAGGCTGGAGTGACGGGCTCGAAGATGGAGCAGGCCGCTCTGGTCGGCAAGAAGCTGGCGGAGGACGCGCGAACCGAAGGGATCGAGAACGTCGTTTTCGATCGTGGCGGGTACCTGTACCACGGTCGAGTCAAGGCGTTCGCGGATGCGGCACGAGAAGGAGGACTTCGGTTTTGAGCACCCAAGCGGACGTAAGAGAGCAGCGCGAGCTCAAGGAACGCGTGGTCGAGATCAACCGTGTAGCCAAGGTCGTGAAGGGCGGGCGCCGGTTTTCGTTTACTGCGCTCGTAGTCGTCGGTGACGAGGTTGATCGCGTCGGTGTCGGCTACGGGAAGGCTCGCGAAGTTCCCCTCGCGATCGCGAAGGCCATCGACGATGCGAAGAAGAACCTCTTCCAGGTGCCGCGGCACAAGACGACCATCACACACGAGATCATCGGTCGATTCGATGCTGCTCGGGTCATGCTCCGGCCCGCCAGCGCCGGTACGGGCGTCATTGCGGGCGGCGGTGTTCGCGCGGTGCTCGAGCTCGCCGGAATTCGCGACATCCTCGCTAAGAGTCTCGGAACGACCAACCCGATCAACATGCTGAAGGCCACCGTCAACGCGCTCCAATCGCTCAAGCGGCCTGAAGAAGTCGCTCGCATTCGTGGCAAGACGGTTGCAGAAGTACTACCGAAACGGCGGGCCAATGCCGAAGACACTGAAGATAACGCAAGTTCGTAGCCAGATCGGCGAGTCGCAGCGGCATCGGGGGACACTCCGCGCCCTGGGGCTCCGTCGGATCGGGCGCTCTGTGAACAGGGAGGCGAGTCCGCAGCTCGAAGGTATGCTCAGAAAAGTTCGTCATCTCGTACAAGTAGAGGAAGTGTCTTGACTCCCAGCCCGGACACGACCGAGACCGAGGCGCTCAGCGCCGAAGATCTCTCGCTCTCGTCGCTCAAACCTGCAATGCCGCCTCGCGCGCGCAAGCGCATCGGCCGCGGCCTGGGCTCCGGCAAGGGCCGGTACAGCGGCCGCGGCATCAAGGGCCAGAAATCGCGTTCCGGCTCAAACAAGATGCGACCCGGTTTCGAGGGCGGGCAGATGCCGATCTACATGCGGCTCCCCAAGCAGCGCGGTTCGACCTCGAAGGACGCCATGCCGATGGGACCGCACCGGACATCGACTCAGCCGGTGAATCTTCGCGACCTCGAACGTGTTTTCGATGACGGCGCCGAGGTTACGCTCGAAGCGCTCATCGACAAGGGACTCATCAGCAACCTTCGCACCGACGTCAAGTTGCTCGGCGACGGATCCCTGACGAAGAGCCTCACCGTAACGGTGCATCGAGCCTCCGTGAGCGCCAAGGACAAGATCACCGCAGCAGGTGGCCATATCACCGAGCTGAAGCCGACACAGCGGAAGAACCGCCGGCGACGTCGAGGACGCGGGAGTCCAGCGGGGGCCCAGGATTCCGTCGATGCGGCCTCCGCCTCCGACACAGACGAGTCGGCGGAGCCGTCCAACGCTGCAGCCGATTCTGAAGCTCCGAGCGACAGCGTCGAGGCGGAAGGCTAAGCCCGCAGATGCTCGACTGGATCGCCAACGCCTGGCGCGTTCCCGAGCTGCGCCGAAGGCTGCTGTTCACGGCCGGAATTCTCGCCATCTATCGCCTCGGTAGCTGGCTGCCGGCCCCCGGTGTCAACCCGGACGAGATCCAGTCCTACCTCGACAGCCAGTCGGGCACGGTTCTCAACCTTCTCAACATCTTCTCGGGCGGGGCGCTGTCGCAGTTTGCGATTTTCGCGCTCGGGATCATGCCTTACATCACGGCGTCGATCATCATCCAGCTGATGACCGTGGTCATGCCGAAGCTCGAGCAGCTTCAGAAAGAGGGCGAAGCAGGCTACGCGAAGATCAACCAGTACACGCGCTACTCGACAGTTGGCCTCGCAGCCGTCCAGGCGGCCGGCTTCTCGTTCCTGTTCAACCGACAGGGCGCCCTTGAGCTCACGGCAGGTCGCGTCGTGCTGCTGATCGTCTCGCTGACGGCGGGAACGACGCTGCTCATGTGGATGGGCGAGCTCATTACGAAGCGCGGCGTCGGAAACGGAATATCGCTGCTCATCTTCGCGTCAATCCTGGCGGGGCTCCCCAACGGGATTCGGGCGTGGTTCGACAGCGGGCCGTTCGGGCGCTTGGCCTTTCCGTTGCTGGCGCTCGCGATCATCGTTGCCGTCGTCTTCGTCCAGGAAGGCCAGCGGCGCATACCGATTCAGTACGCCAAACGGCAGGTTGGGCGCCGCATGACGCAGGGCGGCTCCACGTACATGCCGCTGCGCGTGAACATGGCCGGCGTGATCCCGATCATCTTCGCTGCAGCCATCATGGCGTTCCCGCCCACCGTCGGGCAGTTCTTCCCGGCGACGCAGACGTTCATCAACGAGCACTTCCTGCCGACCAACTGGACGTACGTCCTGATCCAGGCGGCCTTCATCGTTGTCTTCACGTACTTCTATACGGCCGTTCAGTTCAATCCGGTCGACCAGGCCGACAACCTCCGGAAGAACGGTGGGTACATACCAGGCATCCGTCCCGGCCCGCCCACTGCGCAGTACCTTGACCGCGTACTCACTCGCCTGACGTTGCCGGGAGCGCTCTGGTTAGCCCTGGTCGCCACCATGCCAGTGCTCGCGATCCGCTACGGCGGGTTCTCGCAGTCGACCTCGGCGGCGCTTGGTGGTACTTCCATCCTGATCGTCGTCGGCGTAGCCCTCGACACCATGCGGCAGATGGAGTCGCAGATGATGATGCGTAACTACGAGGGCTTCCTCAAGTAGTTTCGGCCTACCTGCTGCTTTCTCGACTTCCATGACGCTCGACATCTTGCTTCTCGGACCCCCTGGGGCCGGCAAAGGCACGCAGGCCAAGAGGATCGAGGACGACCACGCGATCCCACAGATCTCGACGGGCGACATGCTGCGCGAGGCCATCGCCGGACGCGGCGCGCTCGGGAAAGAGGTAGCGCCGATCGTCGAGCGTGGAGATCTCGTCCCCGACAAACTGATTGTCGCCGTCATGCGCGACAGGCTCGAACGTGCGGACACCAACGGCGGGTTCATACTCGACGGATTCCCGCGCACTATCCCTCAAGCGGAGGCTCTCGACGAGATGCTCGAGGCGATCAAACGCTCGCTAGCTGTCGTCTTCGAGTTTGAGCTCGACCAGGACGAAGCGGTGGAGCGCCTCCTGGGTCGAGCCGCCGAGGAAGGGCGAATCGACGATGATCCCGAGGTGATCCGACACCGCTTTTTCGTCTGGCGCGAGCAGACGCTCCCACTCACCGAGCACTACAGGAGCCAGGGCGTGCACGTCACGATCGACGCACATCAGTCGGTCGAGGATGTCTACGGCGTCATCGCCGCCGAGCTCAGCCGACATTCATGATCGTCCTCAAGTCTGACGCCGAGATCGAAAAAATGGCAGCGGCAGGCGCGGTCGTAGCCCGCGTTCTCAACCTGATGGAGACGGAGATTGCCGAAGGGATCACGACCGCCCAGTTGGATGAGCTGGCCGAGCAGACTGTCCGCGACGCCGGCGGCGTGCCGACCTTCAAAGGCTATCGTGGCTTCCCCGCCTCGATCTGTGCATCGCCCAACGCCATGGTCGTTCACGGGATCCCTAGTAGCTACACGGTCGTCGACGGTGACATCCTGTCCGTCGACGTCGGGGTCACGCTCGACGGGCTCGTCGCCGACAGCGCGTGGACATTCCCTGTCGGCGAGATTTCCGAGCGCACGCGGGAGCTACTCGCGACCTGCGAGAAGGCGCTGCTCGCGGGTATCGAGCAAGCACAACCAGGAAACCACGTCGGCGACATCTCGGCAGCCGTTCAGCAGATCACCGAGGCGGCCGGGTTCGCGGTGATTCGCACTCTCGTCGGTCATGGCGTCGGGCGCGCGATGCACGAAGACCCGCAGGTTCCGAACTTCGGTGAGCCCGGGTCTGGCACGGAGCTTCGAGAGGGCATGACGATCGCGATCGAGCCGATGATCACAGCAGGGACGCACGAGATCGCTCTCGCCGACGACGAGTGGTCGATTTCGACGGCTGACGGGTCGATGTCGGCGCATTTCGAGCACACCGTCGCGATCACCACCGATGGCCCGCGCATCCTGACCGTACGTACGGTTCCGGAGTCGGCGGCGGCTGCCACCTCTCTGCTAGCATGACTGGCTGGTACGGGCCAGTAGGCGCGGCGTGCGCATGCTGCCGCGATACGACTGCGCCCGTTACGACAGGGGACGAAGCAGCCAGATGAAGACACACATAATGCACGGCGAGATAAGCGAACGCCTCGACAGGGAGCGTGTCGTATGAAGGTGCGCGCCTCGGTAAAGCCGATGTGTGAGCGCTGCCGTGTCATCCGGCGACGGCGCAAGGTGCTCGTCATCTGTACGAATCCGCGTCATAAGCAGCGTCAGGGCTAGACGGACGATGGCTCGCATCGCAGGCGTCAACCTCCCCCGTGACAAGCGGCTTGTCGTCGCGCTCACCTACATTCATGGCATCGGGGCGTCGGGGGCCACGACCATCTGTGGTGAGACCGGGCTCTCGGTCGACGAGAAGGTACGCGACCTGACCGAGGAAGAGGTCACCAAGCTTCGTAACTACATCGACGACAGCGTTCAGGTCGAGGGCGACCTCCGGCGCGAGCGGTCGCAATCCGTGAAGCGTCTGATGGAGATCGGCGCGTACCGCGGCATGCGACATCGACGTGGCCTGCCCGCACGCGGGCAGCGGACAAAGACCAACGCGCGAACGCGAAAAGGGCCGAAGAAGACCGTCGGTCGTGGCAAGAAGACCGAGACCCCGACCTAGGCGATGGCACCGCCACGACGACCCGCAAGTCGCGGACGCACTCGGCGCCGCGCGAAGAAGAATATCGCCGTCGGGCAGGCGCACATCAAGACGTCCTTCAACAACACCATCGTGACTCTCACCGACGAAGAAGGCAACGTGATCTGCTGGGAGAGTGCCGGCACCGCCGGATTCAAAGGCTCGCGCAAGTCCACACCTTTCGCGGCTCAGGTCACGGCCGACGCGTGTGCCCGTAAGGGCATGGAGAACGGCCTCCAGAAGATCGAGGTGTTCGTCAAGGGCCCTGGTTCGGGGCGCGAGACAGCCGTTCGCTCGCTCCAGGCCGCCGGTCTCGAGATCCTCGGCGTCAAGGATGTAACGCCTCACGCTCACAACGGCGTGCGCCAGAAGAAGCGGCGCCGGGTCTAGGTAGGAGAAGGAGAGTTCGTTTGGCCCGCGACCGGAGCCCGAAGTGCAAGAAATGCCGCCGCGAAGGCGTGAAGCTCTTTCTCAAGGGCGAACGCTGCCTGACCGAGAAATGCGCGATCGAGCGCCGCAGTTACCCGCCCGGCGAGCATGGCCGTGGACGCATCAAACAGTCGGAGTATCTGCTCCAGTTGCGCGAGAAGCAGAAAGCGCGGCGGTTCTACGGCGTCCTCGAGAAGCAGTTTCGCAACTACTACAAGCAGGCCGCGCGACAGTCCGGCATCACAGGCGATCGGTTGCTTCAGTTGCTCGAGTTGCGGCTCGACAATGTCGTCTACCGGCTCGGGTTTGCGGCGTCGCGCTCGCAGGCACGGCAGCTCATTCGCCACGGGCACTTCCACGTCAATGGTCGGCGCGTGAACATCGCGAGCTTCCGTCTGCGCCGCGATGACATCGTGTCGGTCAAGCCGCAGAGCGCGGTCGAGCAGGTGGTTCGTGACGCGACCGATCTGACCGCCTCCGTTCCGGCCTGGCTCGAAGCTGACCACGACAATCTTTCCGCCCGGGTACTCAAGACACCCGAGCGAGCTGAGATCGACGCGCCTATCGAAGAGCAGCTCATCGTCGAGCTGTACTCGAAGTAGTTTCTCCGCCCATCACTCGAACGAGAAGGGACTCATGGCCGCTAGTGCAAGCCTGATGGAATTCCAGACACCCAGGATCGTGAGCGAGGACGTCACCGATCGCCGCGGCGTTTTCGAGATAGAGCCGCTAGATCGCGGTTTCGGTCATACGTTTGGCAACTCGCTTCGCCGCGTGCTTCTAGGATCGCTCGACGGCGCCGCCGTCACCTCCGTGAAGATCGAAGGCGTCGCTCACGAGTTCACGACGATCGAGGGCGTCCGCGAGGACGTGATCGACATCATTCTGAACCTCAAGAACCTCGTATGCCGGCTCCACGGCGAGTCCCCAGAGATCGAGGTTCGACTCGACAAGAAGGGCGCCGGCGTTGTTACTGCCGCCGATATTCAGACGCCAGGCGATCTCGAGATTCTCAACCCCGAACTGCAGCTCGCTGAGCTGTCTGGCAAGGGCCACCTCGAGTTGACGCTGACGGTCGGACGTGGCCGGGGCTACGTGCCCGCTGATCAGAACCGAGGGCCCGACCAAGCGATCGGCGTGATTCCCGTCGACGCGATGTTCTCACCGGTGAGGCGTGTCGCATACGAGGTCGAGGCAGCCCGAGTCGGTCAGCGAACCGACTACGACAAGCTGATTCTCGACGTCACAACTGATGGAGCCGTCGATCCGAAGGACGCTGTGGCGCAGGCCGCGGAGATCCTGATCCGGCAGCTCGCGATCTTCACCGACCTCGACGCGATGGAGAGCCTGGCCGAGGCGCCCGTGGAGGAAGAGGCCGAGTTTCCGCAGGCACGCGGGATGGAGAACTTCCCGATCGAGGAGCTCGAGCTCGGTGTACGGAGCTACAACTGCCT
>JAUVPB010000130.1 GCA_030598925.1 Actinomycetes bacterium | reverse complement strand
TGCGCCGTGAGCGACAGTTGGGTCAGCTCGGCTCGCAGTTGCTCGGCTCCGAGCAGACTGTCGCGGCGTTCGTTGACGAGTGGTGGGAGAAGTACGCCGTGCCAAGGCTCGTGGCGAACACCCTCGATAGCTACGCCCACGCGCTGGATCGTTGGATCGTGCCGTACCTCGGTGAGCTGCGTCTGCGTGACCTGTCCCGCGAGACAATCGAGACGTGGGTGGCTCAGATCACCGCTGAGGGCGCGGGTGCCCCGAGCGTGAATAAGAACCTGGGCATCGCGCAAGGGATCTTCCAACGCGCGGTCGAGTGGCGAAAGCTTGCGGTGAACCCAGTGGTCGGAGTCAAACGACTTCCCCACGAAAGAGACGATTCAATCGATGCCCACACTCCCGAGGAAGTCGAGGCAATCCGAAACGTGCTCGATCTCCGTGATGCCGCGCTCATCAGCGTGCTCGCCTATCAAGGACTCCGCCAAGGCGAAGCCTATGCGTTGACCTGGGGCGACGTACTCGATGCTGGGGGCAAACCGCGCGAACGTCTGAACGTGCACGGATCGGCATCGAGCGGAGAGATCGGCCCGACGAAAGGAAAGCGCGGTAGGGAACCGGAGCTGTTCAGACCAGTCGCCCGGGATCTCGCAGAGCTTTACTTGCACCAGGGGCGACCGCATTCATCCGCTCTCGTGTTCCCTGACTCCAGGGGCGGCCCTTTGAGGCGACAGAACTGGCGCCAGCGCATCTGGAAGGACGCGCTAGCCGCTGCTGGCATTCCGTACTTCCGCCCACACGACCTGCGCCACACCTGCGCCACTCTTCTCATCTACGAGGGTCGCCTATTCGTTGAGGTAGCTGAGCACCTCGGACACCGCGACCCGAGCGTCACCGCTCGTGTCTACGCACACGTGTTCGCGGATGCGAAGAAGCGGCGCCACGTACCGATCGAGGCGGCGATAGCGGCCGCACGGCAACCGCTTCAGCAGACGGCTGAGTCGACTTGATGCTGGGAGAAACGGACGATGCGTGTGTGCGAGGTGTGTGCCTCACCGAGGGCCGAGCCGTCTATTGATGCAAGCGAGGGACGCTAAATCCCTGCAAATCCGTGAAAGCCGACGGGGAGACTCGAACTCCCGACCCCATCATTACGAGTGATGTGCTCTACCAGCTGAGCTACGTCGGCGCGTGACGACTATGTCGGCGTCACAGCTTCTAACTGTAGCGACCGACGGCCAGGCGAGAAGCGTGGCGTCCGCGACCTAGAGCGGCCCAACCCACGATGCCAGGAGTCGCTACGGAAGACTGGCCAGGTAGGCGGCGAAAGAGCCGTGCTCGGTGATCTCAACGGCGTGACCCTCCATGTGGTCTGGGTCCCCGAGCGCGGCGGTCACCTCTCGTCCGTCTGCGAGCTCGATCGGGCCCGTCACGATGCCTGGCGGCTCCGACGCAACGATCTCGGGCCATCGCTGGTCAGAGACCTCGACGAGCTCTCCTGCCACGGAGACGCCGCCCGAGTCGACCGGCACGAGCGCCGCCCACTGCTCATCGAGACTGTAGAGCCGGTACTTCGGCGCGGTCGACGCCTCCTCGAGGAACGTCAGGCCCATCGCTTCCTGATCCACGCCGAGCGAGCGCAATGCACTGCCGATCACCAAGACGATCATTCGCTGCTCACCTTGCCTCCTCCGCTGCAGAGTTCGAGCTAAGCAGCTCGTCGAGCACGGCGTCCACATTGTCCCAGTGCTCGATCGTCGCGTCGGCGTCGGTGCCGTCCTCCGCGAGCTGGTGTCGATGCTCGGGATTCCGGTACAGAACCGCACGCATTCCAACGCCGCGGGCTCCCTGTACGTCGGTCCTCTCGATATCGCCGATATGAACGGCGTTTCGCGGCTCGGCGCCCACCTGAGCGAGCGCGCGCTCAAACGCGATTGGGTCCGGCTTGGCGACGCCCGTCTCATCGCTGAAGACGAAGGCTGCGAACTGATCGAGGATGCCCACTTGCTCCATCAGTTCGCGCAAGACGGCCCCGGGGGAGAACGCCGTGTCGGAGATGATCGCGAGTGGCATCTCTTGAGCAAGTCGCTGGACAGCATCGGCAGCTCCGGGAAGCAAGCCCGGCGGATGATCGATCACACCGCGGGCGAACACCTGCGCGACGCGTTCGAGAGCCGCAGCCGGCAGCTGCGCGTGCAGCTCCTCGAGCATGACCTCGACGAGCTCAACAGCGCCCGGCGTTCGTTGCTTCTCGAGCCAGTGGTGGCGGAAGTGCTCGAGCGACGCGTCGCGTCCGGCCTCGAGCTGCTGCTCGTCGAACGCGTAGCCCTCCGCTGCCAGCTCCGCTGTGAGCGCTTCGTGGCGCGCGTGCTGGCGCTCCTTGCCGTTCTCCGTTCCGAACAGCGTGTTCCAGAAATCGATTGTGACCGCGGCGAGCGCCACGATAGATCAGGACGCCGGAGGCTCCGAGCCGGGGCTGGACGAACCGCCCTGCTGCTCCGAGCCCTGACCGCCGCCGCCTGTACCGCCGCCCGGACCGGCGCCCGCACCCCCGCCGCCACCACCGCGGCGGCGGCGCCGCCGAGAGCGTCGCTTGCGCTTGCTCTTGCCCTCGCCCTCCGCGGACGGCGACGTGTCGGCCTTGGCGCCGTCCGGCCGTGTCTCCGCCGACGCGCTGCCCTTTCCCTGCTTGCCTTGCTTGGTCTGTTTCGGCGCTCCGTCCGCCTTCGGACGCTTGCGCCGCCTCGAGCGCTGCCGATCACCCGAGCGGCTGCTCTTCTCGGCGGGGCGACGCTCGGTCGCGACCTCCTCGGCCTCATCCTGCTCGGGCGCCTCGCGCCAGTCGTCGATCGACACCTCGACTCGCTGCGGTACGCGAGTGCCCGGCGGCGCCTTCAGCTCGACGACGCACGCATCCTTCGGCACCGCGTACGACGTCACCACGCCGACGCCCTCGGGCGTCTCGATCCGTTCGCCGATCCGCGGAGCGCGGTCCCGGAAGCTCTTGTACAGCGGGTGCTCGAACGCGAGGCAGCAACGAAGCCGTCCGCAGAGGCCGGTGATCCGTCCCGAGGTCATTGGCAGGTCCTGGTCCTTCGCCATGCGAAGGCCAATCGGCTGCTCGTACGACGGGAAGCGGGTGCAGCACATCTTGGTGCCGCAGAGGCCGTAGCCGCCGCATTGACGCGCAGCATCACGTGGCCCGACGGCGCGCAGCTCCACCCGTGGCTCCAGTCGCTCGCCGAGCTCCCGGCGAAGTGAGGAGACATTTGGTTTGCCATCGGTGCGGTACGAGAAGACGACGCGCGACCCGTCGAGGGTCACCTCCGCCCTCACGGCCTGCGCATCGACGTCGTATTTGCGCCGGAGCTCGCGAAAGGCCGCGAGCGCGTCCTTCGCCTCCGCCTTGCGGCGCTCGACGAGCTCCTCGTCGTCGTCGGTAGCACGTCTGACCACGCGCTTGAGCCGACCCCGTACGTCACCGTCGGGCCGCCCGTGGGCAGCCTTGACGACACGCCCGTACTCGGTTCCACGAGACGTTTGGCAGATCACCCGGTCGTTCCAGGCAAGCTCGAGCTCACCCGGATCGAAGGAATACACTTTCCCGCCCGGACTGAAGATCACGCTCACGACCTCCGGCATGAACTCACCCTAGCTGAGCGGTTTCGACTGGAGCCATGGCGCGCCGAAGCGAGACGAACAGCGCATCGAACGCGAGCCCGGCCTGTAGCTGTAGCTCGAATCGGCGTCGCGTCTCGAGCGCGGCCTCGAGTGCCGCACCCGCTCCCTCGGGCGAGACGATCGCGGCATCCTCCGCGAGCTCGGTTGCTTGATCCGCATTGATCACGGCCTGCGGCGCTCCGCTCCCCGCGACGACGAGATCGCGACACCAGGTCGCGATCGTTTCGACGGCCTCGATCAGATACGCACGCTCGGCGCCCCGTGCGGCCCGTCGCTCACGTTGCTCGGCCTCTCGTGTCGTCAGCGACTCGTCGGCTGTCTCGCGGGCCTCCGCCCTCGCGTCCTCGGCTCGTTCCGACGCGACGCCGAGCACCGTCTTGACGGCGGCTGGTGCCGCGAACGTCGGGTCGCGATAGGAGGCACGCACGACGGCGAGCAGCTCGAGCCGTGCCTTTGCCGCTGCGGGCTCGAGAAGGCGCCGAGCTCGTTCCAGGGTTCCGCCTGCAGCCCTCGCCAGCAGCTGGGCGTCTACGTCTGACAGGCCGCCGCTCCCTTCTGCAAGCCATCGGGCGACCCCGGCGCGAGATAGGCGTCGGAACGGAACCAGCTGACAGCGCGAGCGGATGGTGTCCGGCAGGAGCGCCGCGCGGTCGGCGACAAGCACGACGGTCGCGTAGGAAGGCGGCTCCTCGAGGCTCTTGAGGAGAGCGTCGGCTGCGTCCGGGTTCATCGAGTCGGCGCCGTGCACGATGTACACGCGCCGGTCCGTCTCGAACGGGCGCAGGTGGAGGTCGTGCCGAAGTGAGTGAATGTCGCCGATCCGAATCTGATCTCCGAGCGGTTCCAACACGTACAGGTCGGGATGGGTACCTCGCTCGACGCGTGGTGCGTCGCCGAGGAGAGCGCCAGCGAAGGCGCGGGCGGCCGCGCGCTTGCCGACCCCGGCGGGGCCGTGGAAGAGGTACGCATGAGCCGGCCCCTCTCGAAGAGCCGCGCTCAATAGGAGCTTGACCGCGTCCTGCTCGAGAATGCCGTCGAACGCGGCAGCATTGTTACCCACGCCCGCATTAGAGCAGGCCGAGCCGCACTGCGATCTCCTCCGCGATCTCGGCCTCCGCCCGCGTGCCATCGATCGCCTCGACCGCGTCGAAGCGCACGGAGAGGGCCTCGAATGCGCTGTCAACTCGCGTCAGAAACTCAGCGCCCTCAGACTCGATGCGGTCCCGCCGACCGTCTGCAGTACGCGCGAGCGCGACCTCGACTGGGACGCGAAGAAGAAATGTTCGATCGGGCAGCAATCCGCCGATGGCCGTTCGGTTCAGCTCGAGGATGGCGTCGACTCCAAGCCCTCGGGCGCCGCCCTGGTAGGCGAGAGACGAGTGGAGGAACCTGTCGACGACCACCCAGGCGCCGCGCTCGAGCGCCGGGGCTACGACCTCGCTCACGAGCTGGGCGCGGGCTGCTGCGAACAGCGCGGCTTCAGCCCAGGGGCTGACGTCCTCAGCGCCTAGCAGGAGCTCTCGCACGCGCTCGCCAAGCGCCGTCCCACCGGGCTCGCGCGACGACACCACGTCTACTCCGCTCGTCTGGAGCCGGTCGACGAGGAGCGCCGCCTGGCTCGATTTACCGGAACCGTCGATTCCCTCGAAGCTCACAAACACCACGCGCATCGTACGAAGCCGGGAGGAGCCTCCGCGCGAAGCGCGAAACGGATAACCCCATGAGCGCGCACGAGCATGAGCGCGACGCACCCGACTGGCCGGAGCTGCCACCGCCGACCGCGGGCACCTCTCCTGTCGTTGGCGACGCCCCGACGATCCGGCTGGCTGCGGCCTGGCCCTACGTCGGTGCCATCGTCGGCGGCATCGCCCTCGTGCTCATCGTCGGGCTCGTATTCGTGGCGAAGCCCATGGCGACGAGCGCCAAGGCTGAGGCGGCGACGAAGAGCGAGACCGAACCGGAGACGAAGGCCAAAGCGAAGAAGAAGCCCAAGGGCGGCGGTTTCCTCACGTCGAAGCCGCCGGCCGAGGCGGAACTTTCTCGCGCGAAGACCGCTGTCCTCATTCTCAACGGCAGTGGCGCGAGCGGAGGTGCCACCGAGGCAGCCGCTCAACTACGGGAGCACAACTACCGGATTGTGGGCGCAGACAACGCCGCGCATCCTGACTACCATCGCACGCTGGTCCTCTACCGACCCGGCTTCCGTGGCGAAGCAGAGCGGCTCGCCCGCGATCTCGGATTCACGCGCAAGCGCGTGGCCGTGCTCGACGGAATGAAGCGCAGAGAGATCGGCGAAGCCCGCGTCGTCGTGATTCTCGGCGGCTGAGGCGGCTCAGCGAGACGCAGCTGGCCCGGCGCCTGGGCGCGGCGTAAGATCGGCGGCGACGTGCTCGACGAGCGCAAGCGTGCCGAAGCCGAATACCCGTCCAGGGTGAGCGACGAGCACCGCCGCTGGCTCGAGACGAAGCCGTTCAGAGGTGAGCGCAAGCACACGGTTCGTCATCTGATCGACGTGGGCTACGTCGTCGATCTGCTCGAGCTCGGACCGGAGTCGACCTTCCTCGAGCTCGGCTGCGGCTCTGGCTGGCTGACCCGGTACGCCGCGCGCTGTGGTGCTGATGCGGTTGGGTACGACATCTCGCCGGAGATGATCGACATAGCCCGCGCGGAGGCGGCGCGCGAGGGGCTGAGCGCACGGTTCGAGGTCGCAGACATGGAGACGCTGGAGCTCGAACCACGCTTCGACCGCTGCCTCATCTACGAGGCGCTGCACCACAGCCCGCAGCCGCTTGACGTTCTCGCGGTCGCGCGCCGCGCTCTAGAACCGGGCGGGCTCCTGCTCGTGGCGGAGCCCAACTGGTCCCAGCGATTCCAGGGACGACAGGCAGCGGAGGAGTTCGGCACGACCGAGCTCGGGATCACGCCGCACCGTCTCCGGCGCTTGTTCCGCCAGGCCGGTTTCGACGATGTCCGCCGCTTCCATTCCAACCGGCGCCGGCTCTACGGAAACCGGCCGACCGAGATCGCGATGCATCTACTCGAGCCGTTCGCGTTCAGAGTGCTCGCACCGTTCAGGGCACAGGTCTGGATGCTGGGAACGGCGGCCGGCTAGGTCCCTCAGCCGCTCCCGGAAGCGCAGCATGGCACGAGCTTTCTGCCGTCGAAGTAGATGAGCGCGTAGTCGGGAACCACGAACACCGGCTGGACGAAGACCTCGCGCTCGATCCCGTACGAGCTCGCAGCGCCGTCGGGACGTCCGTACGCGCACAGAGCGCGCCCGTCGGGCGCACGTCGCACCGGAAAGTCGAACGACGCCTCGGGGCCACTCACGCCGCGAAACAGAACATCGGCCTGCGTAAACGTCACCACGCCGTCGGCCAGTGACCTTGCGTGCATCGGCGCGCAGGTAGTCACCTGGAGGAAGGGCCGGTAGTCGTCCTCCACCGCGAATCGGAGTGAGAAGCCCAGGTGAACGTGCGCAGTGCGGAGGTTCTCGGGCACGCTGAGCAGGACCACCTGATTTGCGCCCTCGCTGAGCGCGGCGGTTTCATCGACCATCCGCTGAGCGAGGGTGCCCGCCGGAATCCAGTTGGATGCGCTCCAGAGTGATAGCGCGACCCCGGCGAGCACTGCGGCGAGGGCAACGGGACGGCGCCAGCCGACGAGCTCGGGCCCGACGAGCGCGGCGAGGGCGATCGCGAGCCCGACGGAGCCCAGGTAGAGGAAGCGCTCACCGTTGGCCGTGTTGAGATCGACCGCGAGCCGTGCTGCGGGGACGAGTGACAGCAGGAACCACGCGAGGCCGGCGAGCGCGACCCGCACCCGTTTGTGCTCGGCGCGTCTCGCACGTGAGATGAACTGCCAGACGACGAGCGCCACGATCACGACTGGCACAGCGAATAGCCAGCGGTGGCGCAGGACCTCGAGCTGCGGAACGGTCGCAGCTGCCACGACCTGCGAGGCCAGCGCGGTGAGGATCCGGCCCGCTCCCTCCGGCGCGGTCTCGTAGCTGCCGCTCGTGCCGATCACGGCCTGGCGTGCGAGGAAGACGGGCACCACCGCAGCCAGCGTCACGAGCGCCGCCAGCGCGGCCTCCCCGAGTCCGGCGAGGTACCGGCGAGCGCCCTCGCGGGTCGCGTCGTCGCGATACGCCCACAC
>JAUVPB010000258.1 GCA_030598925.1 Actinomycetes bacterium | reverse complement strand
GCTGCGATCATGGACCTGCATGGTGTCGAGAGCGAGACCTCACTGGACCTCCAGGAGCGCTCACGCACCTACCGACGCTATGCGACGTCCGTGGCGGCCGACCACGCGCTGCGCGAGGGCGACGTGATCGAGGCGGGGGACCGGAGCCTGACTGTGGCGCCGCGCCCGGGCCACAGTCCGACGGACACAATCTTCATCGATACCCGAGCCTGGTCGGCGTTTGTCGGCGACCATCTGCTCGCACACATCTCGTCAAACCCGGTTCTTCATCGCCCGCTCGACCGCGCGGCCGACCCCCGCCACCGCCGGCCAGCGCTCATTCGCTACCTGAGCTCGATGGAGGAAACGGCAAAGCTCGACCTCGAAGAGCTCCTGCCCGGCCACGGTGAGCCGATCACGTACGCACGGGACCTCGTCTACGAACGCGGTCAGCATCACGCCGAGCGGAAACAGGTGATCTTCGCGGAGATCGAGAAGGGTCCGTGTACCGCCCACGAGATCGCGCGGCGGCTCTGGCCTGGCCTACCCGTCGACCAGGCCTATCTCGCGCTCTCGGAGGTACTCGGGCACGTGGACCTGTTGATCGAGGAAGATCTCGTCGTCGAAGACGAGGCCGACGGCGTGATCACGCTGCGGCTTGCTGACTGACCTCGGGCCGGTCCTCCTCCCGGAGGACGGTCGTGACGGCGGGCAGGCGGAGAGTCACGTACCGCCGGCCAGACCGCCGTTTCGAATCAACTCGCGGAGCTGCGTCGGCGGGTATCGGTCGGCGAGAAGCTCCGCCTCCTGCCCGACCTCTGCGTCGATATCCGGGCCGCACGATCTCTCGACGCGGCGCCACTCGGCCAGATAGTCATCCATCGCGGAGAGGCCCGCCTTCATCGCCGCGGCGTCGATCGCCTTCTGAAATCTGTCGGGCAGCTGAAAGCGAGCGCTCGCCTGGCCGTCTGTCGCCGTCACCTGTGCGGGAATGTCGCGCCAGTAGATGACGGTCAACTCGGGCACGTCGCTCAGACCGAAACGAACTGCTCGAGGGCGGGTTTGAGCTCTCCGTACCCTGTGCTTCGCCGTTCGTACTCGAGACCCAGGCTCTCGGCCGCTCGCCGTGCCCGCTCCGACAGCTCGTCGTCATCGCTCTGCGCGAGGTACACGAGCTTGCGGTAGTGGCGGAAGATCTCCGCGATCAGTTCCGGATGCCGATCGAGGCCGAGAGGCCGGTACACGAGCGCCTCGAAGTGCCGGGCGAGGAAATCGGTCAGGTAGTAGGTGCCGGGCTCCGCGTCATGCATCTCCAGCCAAGCGTCCGTCCCGGCGAAGAAGGCGTAGCAATGCGGTCCGGGCAGGCGCTCGACGCCGTGTGCACTGAGCACTCGGTCGAGATCGCCGGCCGTCCCGCAGTCTGCGTAGGCGACGAAGACTTGCTCGTACTTGCCCTTGACCGCGCGGAGCTGATCATCGACAGCCCCGGCGATCTCGCGTGGCGTCGAGTGCAGCTTGGCCGGCAGGCAGCGGACATCGACGTGCCGCCAGCGATTGAGCTCGACAACAGCGAGGACCTCTCGCGCGATCGCGCCGCACGCCAGGATGAGCGCCGTCGGCTCCAGGTCGCCCACGAACGCAACTCGACCGTTCACGCGATCACTCAACGCATCGTCCTCACGAGGGAAACGCGAGTTGCTCGATGAAGCGATCGTTGAAGTCTTCCCGATCTGACAGCTCGACGTATTCGACCTCGCCGAGCATCGCCGTCGCGGCGTGCCGTTCCTGGATCGAAAGAAGCGCCATCTTGGCTCCCTCGCCGGCCACGTTGCCCGCAGCGATGATCCGCGGCAGCGGTAGCTTCGGCACGAGACCTATGCGAACCGCGCTCGCAGGGGATAGGTACGAACCAAACGAGCCGGCCAGCAGCACCTGCTGGATCTCGGTCTCGTCCACGCCAAGCTCTTCCAGCAGCACCTGCCAGCCGGTCGCGATCGACGCTTTCGCGAACTGAAGCTCGCGGATGTCGCGCTGGGAAAGGTACACCGCGTTCGCTGGATCATCAGAATCGCCATGCAGGACGAAGACCCGCTCGTCGCTGTCGAGCGAGACCAGGCGCGTGGCGAGCCCCGGGCTCAGATCGGCCGCGACGTCGTCCGGCGCGAATCGGCCTGAGCCGTCGACGAGATTTGCTCGCACCAGCTCTGCCACCGCATCGACGAGACCCGAGCCACACATGCCGAGCGGGGTGACGTCGCCGATTACGTCGATGTCCAACGTGCCGTCGCGAATGCGCACTGCCTCGATTGCGCCGTCGGCCGCACGCATACCGCACTTGATCTGCGCCGCCTCGAAGGCAGGGCCAGCCGGCGCCGCCGTGCAGAGAATCTCTTCCGCCGAGCCGAGCGCGATCTCACAGTTCGTGCCAACGTCGATGAAGAGACGCACGCGCCGATCGCGCGTCATACCGGTCGCGAGCAGCCCGGCCACGATATCGCCACCAACGTATGCGCCCAGGGAGGGAAAGACGGTCGCGCGCGCCCGCGGGTGAAGCTGGAGGCCGAGGTCTGACGCCGGAAGCTCGGGATAGATGCGTGTCACGCCGATGAACGGCGCAACGCCGACCGGCTCCGGATCGATGCCAAGCGCGAGCTGCGTCATCGTCACGTTGCCGGCGAGCGCAACTTCGTAGACGTGCTCGAGCCCTACCTCGCCGGCCGCACAGACCTCCTCGGCGAGCTCACGCAGCGTGAGAGTCGCGGCCTCCTGCATCCGCTCGAGAGCGGTCGGATCGAGCATGCCGGCGGAGATACGCGAGATGACATCGGCACCAAACGGCTGCTGGTGGTTCAGCTTCGAGGCGACAGCAACGGGCGTGCCCGTGCCGACGTGAAGGAGCGTCGCGACGACGGTGGTCGTCCCGAGATCGAAGGCGATCGCGTGGAGCTGATCCGTCGTGTCGCCCGCTTCGACATCGATGAGCAGGTCGTCCACGACGACGCAGGTGACCTTGAAGCCCGCCTCGCGCAGGACGCTCGGGAGACGACGCAACGTTCCTGTCTCGACGCGTAGCTCGAGATCGTCGAGCGCGTCGCGTACGCGTTCGAGATCCGTGCGTTGATCCCTCAGCGTCGGCTCTGGGAGCTCGACGTAGCGCTTCTGAAGCGCCGGGCGCAGAATCACTTGCCTGCCCACGCCCACCGTCGCAGCTTTCGGTCGGGTGACGAGCGGCGGAACCTCGAGCTCCAGGTCGTCGTGCACCTGCGCCCGACAAGCGAGCCGCCAGCCGTCGCCGATCTCCGCGTCGCTATAGGCGCGAAGGTCGAGCTCTGTTGGCGGCACCTGACCGCTCAGAACCCGGACGCGGCACTTCTTGCATGTCCCGTGTCCCCCACACGTCGAATCGACCGCCACGCCGTTCCAGGAGGCGGCGTCGAACACGGTAACGCCGGCCGGAACCCGCACCGAGGTGCCCGACGGCTCGAACCGGAGCGCAAGGCGGGCGTTGCGCTCGGTCAAGCCACCCTCCGTGTCCATGTCCAACGTTGAGCTCACGATGCGGCCGCCTGCGCCTCCCGATGGGCAGCAATCCAGTTCGTTGCCCATTCGTCCCGGCCCAGCAGGAGATCGGCAGCGCGGCAGCCCTCGACAACCTCCGCCCTCCGTGCGTCCATGATCGCGCTCGTCAGACCGGCGTAAGACGCAACGGCGAGAAACCCCGC
>JAUVPB010000300.1 GCA_030598925.1 Actinomycetes bacterium | reverse complement strand
GTGCCGCGAGAACCGCGTAGCGACGCATGAACCGACTGTAGAACCCGCGATCTTTGGAAATGCGTGCTCCGTGTTAAGCGAACGTTGACATGCAGGCCCGCCCGATCCGAGCCCGGAGGCCGACCGGCCCGAGTACGCTCGACCGATGGAGACGCGAACCCTCGGAACGCACGGCCTCTCGGTCTCGGCACTCGGCCTCGGCTGCATGGGCATGTCCGAGTTCTACGGGACGCCGGATGCGCGCGAAGCGATCAAAACGATCCGGCGCGCGCTCGAACTTGGCATCACGCTGATCGATACCGCCGACATGTACGGCAGGGGAGCGAACGAGGAACTCGTCGGCCGCGCACTCGCCCAGGATCGCGAGCGCGCGTTCGTCGCCACCAAAGCCGGCATCGTCCGGACCGAGGGCGGTGGCTACGCGGGCCAGTGCGGAACACCGGAGTACATCAAGGAGGCATGCGAGGCCAGCCTACGGCGCTTGCAGCTCGAGGTGATCGACCTCTATCAGCTGCATCGCGTCGACCCGACCGTGCCGATCGAGGAGACGGTGGGTGCAATGAGGGAGCTGCAGGAGGCCGGAAAGGTGCGGTTCCTCGGTCTCTCAGAGGCGCTTCCGTCCGATATCCGTCGCGCCGTCGCGGTCGCTCCGATCTCGACGCTACAGAACGAGTACTCGCTGTTCGAGCGCGGGGTCGAAGACGGGGTCCTCGCCACCTGTGAAGAGCTTCGAATCGGTCTGCTCGCGTACGCCCCGCTCGGCCGAGGCATGCTGACGGCCCGATACCGCTCGACGTCAGGCTTCGAGCCCGGCGACTGGCGCCTCGGCGGGCCGCGTTGGCAAGAGGAGAATCTCGATCGGAACCTGGAACTCGTCGACCGGCTCGACACCTTCGCGGGTGCGCGTGGTGTGGCAGCGGGCCAGATCGCGCTCGCGTGGCTCCTACATCAGCAGCCGTGGATTGTGCCGATTCCGGGGACGCGACGTGTCCGCTATCTCGAGCAGAACGCGGCCAGTGAGTCCGTGAGGCTCAGCCGGGCCGAGCTCGCGGAACTCGAAGAGCTCGTCCCGCGTAGCGCGGTGGCCGGGGACCGGTATCCGCACGAGCGGATGCCGAGCCACACGACACCCCCGCTCGACGCAGCCTGATACGTCGGCACGTGCGGACTTCGATTGGGGCTAGGCCGGCGCTTAGGCCGGGGGCCGTGCGCTCGTGGCCATTGTCTTGACGTCGGGAGCGAGGTGGCGTCCACGGTTCGGTCCCGCGAGCTGCGCCCGATAGTCGCTCCCCTCGAGCATCGGGCGGACGTTCAGGGAGAACATCCCGTCGCTCGACTTGAGCTGGAGGCCCACCATGCGAGCCCAACCGCCCGACGGCTTCGGCGGACAGGCTCGACAGTCCAGGAGCAGGAAGATCTTGAGCTTCAGCCCCGCCGTCGTCGGTGACGTGCCAAACACCGGCTTCTTCCGGAACACGACGCCACCCGTCAGAGACTCCTTCACGCCGTTGAACTCCGTGTTCAGCGTCAGCCGTGGGGGCGCTCCCTTCCAGCGCGAGAACCTGAGCTCGGCTGGTTTGCCCGGACGCGGGCGCCACGTTTGCAGAGCGTAGAAGAAACCGTTGGGCGCCTTCCTGAGGATCGGCTTGAACGGCAGCGCCCAGCGACTGTTCCGCTTCGCGACGTTCTTGCCCTGAATCTCTCCGCCCGGCAGAACTCGACCCTTGAACGGAACGAGCATTCGCTGACGCGCGCCTTTCGCGTTCGTCCAGCCGACCTCCGCGGCGCCGTTTCTGGCGACCTTGAGCGTCGGCTTGCGGCCGTTCTCCGCGATGAGAATCGAGCCCGCCGCCAAGCTAGGCATCAACAGTGCGAACGCCGGCGCTGCCATCAGAACGATCCACAGTGATCGCGACATTCCTCAGCCTCCCCAGATGCCGGTGGCCAGCCCGCCGTCAACGCGCAACGCCTCGCCGGTCACCCAGCTCGCCTCGTCGGAGGAGAGGTAGACGAAGGCGTCCGCCATGTCCTCGGCAGTACCGAGCCGGGCGATCGGATGCAGAGCAACCGCAGCCTCACGCGACGCCGCCGGATCGTCCTGCCCCTCCATGAAGGTCTCGAGCAGCGGGGTCGCGGTGAACCCGGGGCACACGCAGTTCGCGCGAATACCCGCCTTGGCGCCATCGAGCGCCATGCACTTGGTCAGCATGACCACGCCGGCTTTCGTTGCACAGTACGCCGCCTGGTTCTGCGAGGCCCAGAGGCCGACCACGGACGCGGTGGAGGTGATCGTTCCACCCGATTCGGCCAAGTGTGGCCAGGCAGCGCGAACGCACCGGTAGATGCCCTTCAGATTGATGTCGAGTCCCTCGTCCCAGTCTTCCTCGGCCAACTCGTGGAGCTGTCCGAGGACGCTTATTCCCGCGTTGCAGACGAGGGTGTCCAGACCGCCGAGGCGCTCCGCGGTCTCGGCTATCGCGGCGTTCACCCCGTCGGTCGAGCGCACGTCGCAGACCACGTCGGCGCCCTCGAGATCTGCGGAAACGACATCCGCTCCCTCCTCGCGGAACCGCCGCACGATCGCTGCTCCGATGCCAGAACCGCCGCCGGTCACGAACGCCTTTTTGCCCGACAGTCGCGTGCTTTGCTCAGCCATCCTCAGGGAGCGTAGCGCCACCGCCGTACGGCGTTCAGGCCTCGGTCGACGTTCTGCTCGCCGTCAAACCCAACCGGTTGACCTTGCGCCACGGTCCGAACAGGGCGATGATCTCGCCATGACGAACGAAGGCAGGCTCGAAGGGAAAGTGGCGCTCGTCACGGGCGCCGGATCAGGGATCGGCC
>JAUVPB010000320.1 GCA_030598925.1 Actinomycetes bacterium | reverse complement strand
GGGCTCGTGCCCCTCGTGGCGTCGGCTGTCGTATACGACCTCATGCTCGGGGCATCGGACGCTCATCCAGGCCCGCGAGAGGGCTATTCGGCCTGCGCCGCGTTCTCCGATCGCGTCGAGCGCGGCTCGGTTGGCGTCGGCGTCGGCTGTACCGTCGGGACGCTTCTCGGCAGCGACGGCTGGTGTCGTGGAGGCCTTGGGTTCGCGGAGATTCGCCTCGACGGCGACGTAACCGTTCAGGCGATCGCTGCAGTCAACGCGTTCGGCGACGTCCTCGGCGAGGACGGCACGATCATCGCGGGGGTCAGGCAGGAAGGGACATTCGCCGGCACCCTCGAACTACTGCGGGCGGGAGCCTCGCACAGGCGTGCGCTCCGAGAGGCAACGACGCTCGCGTGTGTGGTGACGAACGCTGCCCTCGACAAACGGGAGGCATGGCTCGTTGCGCGGTCGGCGAGCGCCGGGACGGCTCGAGCAATCTCGCCTGTCGCGACGGCGCTCGACGGAGACATGACGTTCTGTCTCGCTGGCGGCGGTCGCGCGGCCGACCCCTTCGTGGTGGCCGCCGTGGCTGCCGAGACGGTGAGTCAGGCGATTCGTGACGGCGTGCGGCAAGCCACCTCAGCTCCGGGTTGCCCTGCGCTGGCGTCGCTATCGCGCTAGGCGCCCGCGGATGCCACGCCGGCCGTTGTCAGCCCGCCATCGGCTATCAGGCGCGCAAGCTCCTGGTATCCGCCAATGGATTCGTCGTCGACGAAGATCTGCGGGACCGTGTGACGGCCGGTTAGCTCGTACATGCGGCCGCGGAAGTTGGGGTCGTCATCGACGCTCACTTCGCGATAGCCGAAGCCTTCACGGTCGAGCAACCCCTTGGCGGCGTGACAGTACCCGCACCAAATCGTCGTGTACATCGTGATCGCGGGCATCAAGAAGGTAAAACGGCGGAACGTGCGCTCGTATTCCGGGCCTGCTCCCTCCGCGAGCCTCACGAGCGTGCGGGCCGCTTCGAGAGCTGGGCGCGGCCGTAGACTCGAGTCATGACGGAGCGCAGCTTTCAGACCGAAGCCGTTGTTCTTCGCTCGATTCGCTACGGGGAGGCTGATCGTGTGCTCCACCTGTTCTCGCCAACCCATGGTCGGGTGGGCGCCATCGCCAAGGGCGCACGCCGGTCGAAGTCACGCTTTGGGGCCCGGCTCGAGCCGCCGAGCCGTATCGACGTCCGGCTGCATCGCGGGCGGGGCGATCTGGCAACTGTCACCGGGGTAGAGCTACTCGCGTCCAACGATGCTGTACGACGAGACCACAGGCGGTCAGTCGTGGCCACGGTAGGCATCGAGGCGGTGCTTCAGCTCTTCGCCGAGAGCGATCCGAGCCCTCGCGCATACCAGGCCCTCGTCCGATTCCTCGAGGTCCTCGGCGACTATGCGCCGTCACCGGACGGTCCCGCGACTGATCCACTCGCGATGTCGTTCCAGTTCAAGTTGCTCTGGGTCGCCGGTCTCGCACCGAATCTGGACGCTTGCACGAGTTGCGGAGATGACGGTCCGCTCACCGCATTCTCGGTCGCGGCTGGTGGCGCGATGTGTGCGGCCTGTCGAGACGCGACCGCCTCTGACGTCTCCGGCGATGCGCTCGAAGGGATCCGCGCGCTGCTTGAGGCGCCACTCGCTGACGCCACGCGCGTCGCTCCGCGCGGTACCTCCGCCGCGGAGATGCTTCACATTCTCGAAGGTATTCACGCCTACCATGGCGGTTTCCGGCTCCGAACTCTCGCGCGCCAGCATCTAGCATGAACGGCTGTGCCCGCTCCGTCGTTCCAGGACCTGATTGCTCGCCTTCAGTCGTACTGGAGCGACTACGGCTGCGTCATCATGCAGCCGTACCACACCGAGGTCGGCGCCGGAACGTTCAATCCAGCGACGGCGTTGCGCAGCCTGGGCCCAGCCCCGTGGAAGACGGCCTACGTCGAACCTTCCATCCGGCCGACCGACGGCCGTTACGGTGAGAATCCCTTCCGGTTCCAGCACTATTTCCAATATCAAGTCCTCCTCAAGCCGGCGCCGAGTGACGTCGTCGATCTCTACTTCGCGTCGCTAGAAGCCGTAGGCATTGACCTCGAGCTCCATGACATCCGGCTCGTTGAAGACAACTGGGAGGGTCCCACGCTCGGTGCCTGGGGCCTCGGCTGGGAAGTCTGGCTCGATGGCATGGAGGTCACGCAGTTCACGTACTTCCAGCAGTTCGGCGGCATCGACCTCGATCTGATTCCCGCCGAGCTGACCTATGGC
>JAUVPB010000083.1 GCA_030598925.1 Actinomycetes bacterium | reverse complement strand
GTCTGGTCGAGCTACGCGCGGACCGCGGCGGCCGCGTGGGGCCACCGCCGGCGCGTGGCGCCGCCGTCTACGTCGAGGGCCCCGGGACATCGACGCCCCGGCTGGCGCTCATCCGGTCCGGCGCGTTCGATCCGCAACCCGCCGGTGGCGACGCCGAGGTGGTCCCGTTCGAGCCAGCGATCGAGGATTGGTCCTCGAGTGCGACCCTGATAGATCGCGAGCAGACCGAGAGCGAGGGGCCGTCGATCGAGGAGGCCGAGATCATCGTTGCGGGCGGTCGCGGGCTCGGTGCTCCCGAGCATTTCAGCCTCGTAGAGAACCTCGCGGAAACACTCGGCGGTGCCGTGGCTGCAACCCGCGCAGTCGTTGACGCCGGTTGGTATCCGTACGCGACGCAAGTCGGCCAGACCGGAAAGACCGTCACGCCGAAGCTCTACGTCGCCTGCGGCATCTCAGGCGCGATTCAGCACAAGGTCGGCATGCAGAACGCGAATGTAATCGTCGCGATCAACAAGGACAAGAACGCCCCGATCTTCGACTACAGCGACTTCGGCGTCATCGGGGACGTGCACGAGGTGGTTCCGAAACTGGCCGAATTGGTTCGACAGCAGAAGAGCGGATGACGCGGCCAGCCGAGTTCGCGCCCGCCATCGGCTCAGGCGCTTTCATTGCCGAACCGACCGATCCAATCGACGAGCGGATCGAGGTCGGGATCTGCATCGTCGGCGGCGGACCGGCGGGCCTGACAGCAGCGATTCGCCTGGGGCAGCTCATTCACGAGCAACCAGAGCTTGCCGAGTCTCTCGGCGAGATCCCTATAGCCGTGATCGAGAAGGGGAAGACGGTCGGCTCACATCTTCTTTCGGGGGCCGTCGTCAACCCGCGGGCGTTCCGCGAGCTGTTCCCCGGTATGCCGGTCTCTGAGATGCCGTTCATCAGCGCCGTCGAGGGCGAGGCCGTCTACCACCTCACGCGCAAGCGAGCCCTGAGGATTCCGACGCCGCCGTCGATGATGAACCACGGCAACTACGTTGCCTCGGTCAGTCAGATCGGCCGGTGGCTGGCCGAGAAGGCCGAAGAGCTCGGCGTGATGATCGTGCCGGAGACGTCAGCGAGCAAGCTCCTCGTCAGCGGCGGTCGCGTCGTTGGGATTCGAACAGGCGACAAGGGCCGCGACCGCGACGGAACTGAGCTGGGCAACTTCGAGCCTGGAGGCGACATTCTCGCCCAGGCCACCATCCTGGCCGAGGGGACGCTGGGGCATCTGAGCATGGCCGCCGTCGAACGGTTCCATCTGCGCAACGAGCCGCAGGTGTGGGCACTGGGAGTCAAGGAAGTCTGGGAGGTTCCACAGCCGCTCGATCGCATCGTGCACACCATGGGTTGGCCGCTCCGCGGTGGACGGAAGTACCGTGAGTTCGGTGGAAGCTTCATCTACCCGATGGGCAGGGACAAGGTCTCGCTGGGCCTAGTCGTCGGGCTGGATCATCGCGATGCGACGCTCTCGGTACATGACATGCTCCAAGAGCTCAAGACGCATCCACTCGTCGGCGGGATGCTTGCCGGAGGCACCCGTATCGCCTGGGGCGCGAAGACGATCCCCGAAGGGGGACTCCAAGCAGTGCCGGAGAAGCTCCACTTCCCGGGTGGGCTGATCGTCGGCGACGCGGCTGGTCTCGTGAACGTGCCGGCTCTCAAGGGGATTCACTACGCGATGCGTTCGGGCATGCTCGCTGCGGAGACGGCGCTCGCAGCGGTACAGCCGGGCCAGACAGCGTGGAAGCCGGGCGCGCTCGCCGGCTACGACGAAGCGCTCCAGAGCGACTATGTCTGGACGGATCTCAAACGCGTCCGCAATATGCGTCCGGCGTTTCGCAACGGTCTTGTCGCAGGTGCCGCCGTCTCAGGCATGGCGACGGTGACGCTCGGCGCGATGCCGCCTCGGTCGGCGAGCCTGGAGCCCGACGCCGAGTCAGATATGTTCATCGGAGACCGGAATCGTCGGTACCCGACGCCTGACGGCGAGCTCACGTTCGACAAGCTCTCGAGCGTGTACCTGAGCGGCAACGAGACGCGGGACGACGCTCCGAATCACATCCACGTACGTCACCAGGTGCCTCGAGTCGTTGCCGAGGCCTGGGCGAATATGTGCCCGGCACAGGTCTACGAGATAGTTGCCGGAGGTTCCTCCGCGGACGGCGTCGATGTTGAGGTCACGCCGTCGAACTGCGTTCAGTGCGGCGCGATCAATGCCAAGGGCGGGCGCCTGACGCCCCCTGAGGGCGGCGACGGGCCAGACTACAAACTCGCCTAGATCGTGCGCTCGCGCATCAGGGCTGAGACGGAGACCGCGGGGCAGGGCGTGCTCCAGTTGGAGGATGTCGAGGCAGCTGCACGACCGCTCGCCGGACGGATCGTCCGCACTCCCAGCCTGCGCGCTCCGTGGCTCGATGAGCACCTGCAGGGGAGCGCCTACCTGAAAGCCGAGCTGCTCCAGCACACAGGCTCGTTCAAGATTCGCGGGGTCCTCAGCCGCCTGGCTCGCATGACGCCCGACGAGCGCGCACGCGGCGTTGTGTCGGTGTCGGCCGGGAACCATGCGCAGGCGCTCGCATACGGCTGCCGGCTCGAGGGCATCGACTGTGTAGTCGTCATGTGGCAGGACGCGAGCGCTGCGAAGAAGCGTGCGGCCGCCAGCTACGGAGCCACGATCGATGACAGCCCGACGGGTCCGGCCGAGGCGTTTACGCGC
The DNA here is from genome assembly GCA_030598925.1 of Actinomycetes bacterium. Taxonomy (GTDB): domain Bacteria; phylum Actinomycetota; class Thermoleophilia; order Gaiellales; family Gaiellaceae; genus JAUVPB01. Next base: position 7,734 of record JAUVPB010000083.1, on the reverse strand, counting down.
ATGGAGGAGATCCGCGCCGAGTCAGGACGCATGGTCATCCACCCGTTCAGCGATCGCGCTGTCGTTGCCGGCCAGGGAACGGTCGGCCTCGAGTTGCTGCGCGACGTTCCTGATCTCGACGCGGTCGTGGTTCCCGTCGGAGGCGGCGGTCTGGTGAGCGGGATCGCGGCGGCTTTGCGACGGGACGGCCGCGGGCCGCGCGTCATTGGTGTGGAGCCCGTCGATGCCGCCGCCCTGGCGGCCGGCGTGGCGGCCGGCAAGCCGGTCCCAATTCAGCCTCGATCGATCGCAGATGGACTACTCGCTCCGTTCACCACGCCGCTATGCATCGACGTCGTGCGGTCGCACGGTGTCGAGCTCGTTCAGGTCTCGGAGGCAGAGATCATCGACGCGATGCGCCGTCTCTACGCGGACGCAAAGCTCGCCTGCGAGCCTGCCGGCGCAGCCGGTGTGGCGGCGGTCATCGCCGGCAAGGTGGAGGCAACATCGGGGAAGGATGTAGCGGTTGTCGTGTCTGGGGGCAATGTCGACACCCTTGTGGCCTCTGATATTCTCGGACAACAATGAAGACTGAAATACATCCTGATTACGTGATGGCGACCGTCCGCTGCTCGTGCGGCAATGAGTTCGTTACACGCTCGACGAAGCCAGACCTTCACGTGGAGATCTGCTCTGAATGCCACCCGTTCTACACGGGGAAGCAGAAGCTCGTCGACACCGGTGGCCGGGTCGAGCGATTCCAGCGTCGCCGCGCGAAAGCACAACAGTCGTAGGAGCAATGACGCGGACCGTGCGCGGGAGTCGCGAGCGGACGCGATGCTGCCGATAGTCGTCGGAATGCCTATCTGCGCCACCAGCCCCAGCTTGAGACGCCACGCATGAGCGCGCCCATCGGCGGACAGGCCGTGCTCGAAGGCGTCATGATGCGCGGCCCGAGCGTGTGGTCGGTCGCCGTTCGCAAGCCGGACGGGGAGATCGCCGACGTCAATCGCGAGGTCACGTCGGCGCTTGCGCGCCACCGCTGGATGCGGCTGCCCGTGATCCGCGGCGTCGTCGCTCTCGGTGAAGCGCTCGCTATCGGATTCCGCGCCCTTTCGATCTCCGCCAACTACGCGGCGCAGGAAGACAGCGACGAAGGGGGCGAGCCGTCGCAAGAGATCTCGCGCGGCCAGATGTTCTTCGCGTTCGCGATCGCGATCGGCTTCGTGCTCGTGCTTTTCAAGGTAGGGCCGGCGCTGATCACGGACCGCCTGCCTGTCGGTGACGGCGCCTGGTTCGTCGTCGTCGAGGGCGTGATCCGTGTCGCGATCTTCGTTGCCTACCTGGCGCTCATCTCGCTGCTACCAGACCTTCGCCGGGTGTTCCAGTACCACGCGGCAGAGCACAAGGCGATCAACGCGTACGAAGCCGGGGAGCGACTCGAGCCGAGCATCGTGCAGCGTTTCAGCCTCATTCATGTGCGGTGCGGCACGGCGTTCCTCCTCTATGTCATGGTCGTCGCGATCTTCGTGTTCGCGTTCTTCGGTCGGCCGGCCTGGTACTGGCTGATCGTCACGCGGATCCTGCTGCTGCCGCTGATCGCGGGTATCGCGTACGAGATCATCCGGTTCGCCGGCAAGTACCCCCAGAACCCCGTGTTGCGGGCCACGTTGTTTCCCGGGCTCGTCCTGCAACGGTTGACGACGCGGGAGCCGAGCCTCGACCAGGTCGAGGTCTCGATCCATGCGCTCAAGGAGGTCCTGCGCATCGAGGGTCGCGACCTGCCGGGGGCGGGCTCAACCCCGGGCGTGGACGACGAACGGGAGCAAGTCGAGATCATGGCCTGACCCCAGCGGGGTCTCAGGGCGCGCTCAGTATCCTTGCGGTCGTGTCGCGACTCGAAGCACTTGTCGAAGAACTCGAACGCTCCTACCAGCAGGCGCAGGAGCGGATGGCCGACCCGTCGATCTTCAACGACCATCGCGAGGCTGCCTCAACCGGTCGCCGGCTGAAGGAGCTCGAGGAACCTCACAAGCTGGCGCTGGCCTGGCGCGAGGCGGTCGCCGACGTCACGGCCGCGAGCGAGGACGCTGAGCTGCGTGAGCTGCTTCCCGATGCTGAGGCGCGTGTAGCGGAGCTTGAGGACGAGCTCCGGCACGCTCTCGTCGTGCAGGATCCGAACGACCAGCGTGACGTGATCGTCGAGGTGCGTCACGGCGTTGGCGGTGACGAGGCGGCTCTATGGGCCGGCGACCTCTACCGCATGCTCACGCGATACACCGAGCGGCTCGGGTTCGCCGCGGAAGTGCTCAGCTCGAGCCCCAGCGACGGAGGCGGCTTCAAGGAGATCACATTCGCGGTCAAGGGCAAAGGGGCGTTCTCGGTCTTCAAGTGGGAGGGAGGCACCCACCGAGTCCAGCGGGTGCCGACGACAGAGTCCCAGGGCCGGATCCACACGTCAACAGCAACGGTCGCCGTTATGCCGGAAGCTGAGGAGGTCGAGGTCGAGATCGACCCCAGCGACCTGAAGATCGACGTGTACCGCTCGACAGGGCCGGGCGGACAAAGCGTCAATACCACCGACTCGGCGGTGCGCATAACGCACGTTCCGACGGGCCTTGTCGTGTCGATGCAGGACGAGAAATCACAGCTCCAGAACCGACAGAAGGCGCTGCGAGTACTCCGCGCCCGCCTGTACGAGCAGGAGCTCGATCGCCAGCAACGCGAGCTTGCAGACCAACGCCGGGCGCAGATCGGTAGCGGGAATCGCTCCGAGAAGATCCGCACCTACAACTTCCAGGATGGCCGCGTGACCGATCATCGCATCAAGCGCACGAGCTACAAGCTCGATGCCGTCCTCTCAGGCGAACTGGACGAGTTCTCGGAGGCCCTCCAGGAGGAGGAGCGTCGTCGCTCTCTCGAATGACGGTCAAGACCGCGATCGCCGCTGCGACGGACCGCCTCGCTTCGGCAGGATGCTCGAGCCCTCGGATCGACGCCGAACGCCTGATCGGACATGTGCTCGGCGCGCCGCGATCTCAGCTGTACGCGGAGCCGGAACGAGAGCTGTCCGCCGACGAGGAGCGAGCACATGCCGATGAGCTCGAGCGACGGTGTCGGCGTGAGCCGCTCGCCTACGTCCTGGGCCAATGGGAGTTCCGGAACCTCACACTTCGCGTGACGCCGGCGGTGCTCGTCCCACGGCCCGAGACCGAGATCGTGGTCGAGCGATGCCTGGTTCGGGTTCGGCCACAGGATGCGCCGCTCGTCCTCGACATCGGCACGGGGTCAGGTGCGATCGGCCTATCGATCGCCAGCGAACACCCGGGTGCGCGCGTCGTGGCGATCGACAGCTCTGACGAGGCGTTGCGGGTCGCGCAGCTCAATGCGCGGTTGCTCGAACTCGACGACCGAGTCTCATTCGTTCGGGGCGATCTGTTCGCCGGACAGTCCGGGCCGTTCGATCTCGTCGTCTCCAACCCTCCATACGTGTCAGCCGACGAGTACGCGACGCTCGAGCGCGAGATCGTCGACTACGAACCTCGAGACGCGGTGCTGGGCACGGGGTTTCACAAGCGCATCGCAATCGAAGCCCGAAGCGTGCTCTCGACCGATGGCTGGCTCGTGCTGGAGTGCGGTGCGACCGAGACCGGAACGGTTAGCTCGCAGGTCGAGTCACTCGGATACTCCTCCGTCACGATCTCCGACGACCTGGCAGGGCATCCGCGGGTCGTCGAGGCAGCCTGGTCAGCCGGCCGTCCGCCACCTGATGTCCGTTGACGAGACGGTGAGCGAAGCGGCGACGGCAATCGTCGCCGGCGGCGTTGGGATCATTGCGACTGACACTGTCTACGGACTCGTCGCGTCGGCGGCGAACGAGGCCGCGGTGCGTCGCATCTACTCGATCAAGCGACGGCCACAGAGCATGCCGCTGTCGCTGCTGGCCTTAGATATCGACACGCTGTACTCGGCCTTGCCTGACCTCGTCGCCCGTCAGCGTACGGCCATCGCCGCGCTGCTCCCCGGCCCTTTCACGCTCGTCGTAGATGACCTTGCTGACGCCTTCGTGCACCTGCGCGGAGACCAGGAAGCGCTCGGTGTGCGGGTACCCGTGCTCCGTCCGAACGCTCGTGCCGTGGTCAATCAGACCGGCGTGCTCGCGTCGACGTCGGCCAACCTTCACGGTGGACCTGATGCCGCGTCGGTCGGCGACCTCGCGCCGGCCGTCGTCTCGTCGGCGGACACGCTGATCGACGAAGGACCGCTCCCGGGGCTCGCGTCGACCGTCGTTGACGTCACCGGCACACGCCCCGCCGTGCTCCGCGCCGGCGCCGTTTCCGCAGCCGACGCGCTCGCCCGACTCGAGTCTGTTTTCGACATCTAGAGCGACGTGATGGCGCGCGCGTCGCCTCTCGCGTCGGCCGTGAGATGTGCCGAGTACGATGCGCGCGATGGCCGTGCGTAGCCAACTGAACTTCGACGCGCTACGGCAGGCGCACCTCGACGAGGCAGACCCGGCCATCGCGGCGCTGATCGCCGACGAACTGGAGCGCCAGCGCAATCAGATCGAGCTAATCGCCTCCGAGAACTTCACCTGGCCATCTGTGCTCGAGGCTGTCGGCAGCGTGCCGACGAACAAGTACGCAGAGGGGTACCCCGGCAAGCGGTACTACGGCGGCTGCGAGACCGTTGACGAGATGGAAGAACTCGCCCGCGAGCGCGCGACGCGGCTGTTCGGCGCGGATCACGCAAATGTTCAGCCTCATGCCGGCTCGCAGGCCAACATGGCCGCGTACTTCGCGCTCCTCGACCCGGGCGACACGATCCTGGCGATGCGGCTCGACCACGGGGGCCATCTGACACACGGCCACCCGGTGAACTTCTCTGGCCGCCTGTTCAACATCGTGAGCTACGGCGTCGATCGGCAGACGGGTCGAATCGACTTCGACGAGGTCCGAAGCCTGGCCCTGGAGCACCGGCCGAAGATGATCGTGTGCGGCGCCTCGGCGTACCCGCGCATCATCGACGCCGAGCGGTTCCGCGGCGTCGCTGACGAGGTCGGAGCACTGCTGCTGTGCGACATGGCGCACTTCGCAGGGCTCGTCGCCGCGGGCCTTCATCCCAATCCTGTCCCGCATTGCGATGTTGTGACGTCGACCACTCACAAGACGCTTGCCGGCCCACGATCGGGCTTCGTCCTGTGCCGCCAGGAACACGCCAAGGCGATCGACAAGGCTGTATTTCCGGAGCTTCAGGGCGGCCCGCTTATGCACACGGTCGCCGCGAAGGCCACGTGTTTTGAGATCGCCGCCACCGACGCGTTCCGGGCGTATCAGGAGCGAGTTCGAGCGAACGCCGATGTCCTTGCGACTGGACTGATGTCAGGTGGCCTCGCGGTCCTGACCGAGGGGACGGACACCCACCTGGTGCAACTCGATCTTCGCAACAGCGACTGGAGCGGGCTCGATGCCGAGGAACGGCTCCACGAAGTTGCTGTCACCGTCAACCGCAACACGGTTCCCTTCGACGAGCGCCCGCCCGCGGTGGCGTCGGGCGTCCGACTCGGCACACCGGCCGTCACGATGCGAGGCTTCGACCTGGGCGACATGGCTGAAGTCGCCTCGATCATCGTGTCCGCACTCAGCCCGGAAGCCGACCTCGGCCAGGTTCGACAGCGCTCGCTCGCCCTGTGCGCCGCGCGCCCCCTATACGCGAGCCGGCAAGGCCACACGCGTTTCGACGCGGAAACCGGTTGGGCGCGCCATCCCTCGGAGAACAACATCGTCGTCGTCGACCACCCGCTCGTGCGGCACAAGCTGGGCCTGCTACGAGACGTGACCACGACGACGCAGATGTTCCGGCAACTCGTCAATGAGCTGACGCTCCTGCTCGCCTACGAATCGACGAAGGATCTCGCAACAGAGGTCGCCGACATCGAGACGCCGCTCGAACGGGTTCCGGCCGACCGCATCTCCGGAAAGAAGGTCGCCGTATGCCCAATTCTGCGCGCGGGTGTGGGCATGCTCGATGCGGTGCTGTCGCTGATCCCCGGTGCGAGAGTCGGATACATCGGGCTGTACCGCGACGAGGAGACGCTGCAGCCGGTCGAGTACTACCTGAAGCTCCCACAAGACATCGCCGCACGCGACGTGATCCTGCTTGACCCGATGCTCGCAACTGGCAACTCGACCGCCGCGGCCGTCGAGCGCGTCAAGGCGGCCGGCGCCACGTCGGTACGCCTGATTGCGATCATCGCCGCTCCCGAAGGCGTAGCGCGAATCCACAAGGATCACCCAGACGTACAGATCGTCGTAGCCGCGCTCGACCGCGGGCTCAACGAGAACGGGTTCATCGTTCCCGGTCTCGGCGATGCAGGCGACCGGCTCTACGGCACCAAGTAGACACGGCTCCGCGAGCTTCGGTCGCGCGCGACCGGCGCAGGTGCCAATCTATGGGGGTCGAACGAGCCTCTAGCGGCGCCGGATGCGAGAGAATGCTCTCGCGAACGCCGTCATAGGCCTCCTAGATCAATGCTGACCCGGTTCCTCGAGCACAAGGACGTACTCTGGGGCTTCCTCGTAGCAGGCGCCTGCGTCATTGCGCTCGCCCCGGCCGCCGAGGCTGCGGCTCGCCGTCTCGGCGTTGTCGACCGACCCGACTCGCGGCGCCACACGCACGGCCGGCCCGTGCCGCTGCTGGGAGGCCTTGCCCTCTTGTTCGCGATTCTCGTCCCCGCACTCGCGTTTCTCGATCTCGACGGTCGTTACCGGGGGATTCTGATCGGCGCAGTCATCGCGGCCGGTGTCGGACTCGTCGACGACCTTCGGGGGCTGCCATGGTGGGCGAAGCTCGGCGGACAGCTTGGTGCGGCCGGCGTCGCCGTCGGCTTCGGGATCACGCTCGACCGTTTCACGTTCCCCCTCATTGGTGTGCACACGCTGCCGGAGGGCCTGGCCATCGTGCTCACGCTCGTCTGGATCGTTGCGCTGATGAACATGGTCAACTTCCTCGACGGGCTGGACGGGCTCGCGGCAGGTATCTGCGGCATCGCTGCGGCGACGTTCGCCGTGATCGCTCTCTCGCTCGCCAAGCCAGAGGCGGCCGTCCTATCTGCGATCGTCGCCGGTGCGTGCTTCGCATTCTTACGCAGCAACTTCTACCCGGCACGGATCTTCATGGGAGACTCCGGTGCGTTGCTGCTCGGGTTCGTGCTGGCGGCCGTATCCGTCCAAGGATTGCTCAAGACCGCCGCCACCGTGGCATTGTTCTTCCCCCTGATCGTGCTCGCCATCCCGATTCTCGACACCTCGTTTGTCGTCGCCAAGCGACTCAAGTACGGAAAGCCGATCTACATGGCCGACCGGTGGCATCTTCACCATCGTTTTGGCAACATCGGGTTCTCACAGCGTCGCACCGTCTCGTACCTCTGGGCGTGGTGCGCTCTGCTAGCGGGCGCCGCTCTCGCGACCCGCTTCGTACCGTTCCGAGCACACGGGGAATGGAATCTCTGGCCGACCGTCGCGGTCGGACTGATCGCTCTCGTCGCTCTCGTCGCGTCCGTCTACATCGTGGTTCTGCTCGAGATCGTCAAGCTCGGACGCTTGCGCGGCTGGGCGAGTTGGCGACGCGAGTCTGAGCGGCGCCGGCTGAAGCGCAGCGCGTGACGGGTGGAGCAGGGCGCACGTATCCGTCACGTCGGGTGCTACAAAGTCGCCTACATGAACCACAATTTCGCAGACGCGAGGGCGTTTTGCG
>JAUVPB010000334.1 GCA_030598925.1 Actinomycetes bacterium | reverse complement strand
GGAAGCACTTCTGGGAGGCTCATCTCGTCATGAACGAGACGGACTACTGGCATCTCGAGAACCTGATGAACCTCGAGCAGCTACCGCCGCACAGCTTCAAGCTCGCCGTCTTTCCGATCAAGTGGCTTGGCACGACGGCGGCGCCCGTGCGCGCAGTCGCCATTCTCGAGGAGTGATGAGTGACCTCATCGTGTGGTTTGCCGACACCCAGTGCCGCGACGTCGCTGTCGCCGGCGGGAAGGGTTCGAGCCTGGCGGCGATGGCGGCAGCCGACCTACCCGTCCCGCCCGGCTTCGCCATCGTTGCAGAGGCCCTGGAGCGAGCCGTCGACGGTCGGCGCCTACGCGAGCTAGCGAGTGCCGGCGAGTTCGAGGCTGCGCAAGCGCTCGTCGGCGCAGCCGAGGTACCTCGAACCGCTATCGCTCAGGCGTACGAGCAACTTGGAGGGCGCGTCGCCGTTCGCTCCTCGGCGGTGGCCGAAGACTCGGACGCCGCGAGCTACGCCGGCCAGCAGGAGACCTACCTCGACGTCGAGGGTGTCGAGGACGTCACCTCGGCTGTGCGCGCATGCTGGCAGTCGTTCTTCTCGGAGCGAGCACTCTTCTACCGCCAGCACAAGGGCAGGCTCGACGACCTCGCGATGTCAGTGGTCGTTCAACGCATGGTCGACGCCGACAAAGCCGGCGTCCTGTTCACCGTCGACCCCGTGCAACGACGTCGCGACCGCATGATCATCGAGGCAGTTTCCGGGCTCGGCGAGTCGCTCGTTTCCGGCGAGGAGACCCCTGACCACTCCGTCGTTGACAGGACGGGCGCCGTTAAACGAGAGGTCGTCAAGAATGCCGTACTGGGCACGACCGAGCTCGTCGCACTTGCTGAACTCGGCGATCGGCTGGAAGGGCATTTCGGCTGCCCCCAGGACGTCGAGTGGGCCATCGCGGGCGACGTCGTTCACCTCCTTCAATCGCGCCCCGTCACCACGCTCTAGGGACCTCGCTGTGGAACCGCACCTCATCGAGAAAGCGACAGCCTGGATCGAGCCGTACTTCAACGCAGAGCACCTCCGCCGCGCGCTCGACTGGCTGCTCGAACTCGAGCCCGAGGCGCCGGAGTCGCTGAAACTCGCCGCGCTCACTCACGACATGGAGCGCTTCTTTCCTGGTGGTCCGCAGTTCGACCCAGCGACGATGCCTCCCGGCGAGGTCGACTACTTCACGGCACACGCGGAGCGCTCAGCGCGGATTGTGGGCGACTGGCTCGGCGAGAACGAAGCCAACGACGAGCTTGTCGCTGACGTGCGCGCACTGATCACGCTGCACGAGGTCGGAGGCACGCCCGCGGCCGATCTAGTCCAGGCCGCAGACTCACTCTCTTTTCTCGAGGTGAACAGCGAGCTGGTCGCTAGCTGGGTCGAGAAGGGCCGATGCGACGCAGAGCGAGGAAAGCAGCAGCACGAATGGATGTTCGAGCGGATCCGACCGCGCCGCGCACGTGATCTCGCGCTCCCGCTGTACGAAGCAGCGATCGCCCGCCTGGAGGATCGGTAGTCGTGCGAGCGGATGTCGAGTGGCTGGAGCCTGCCACGCTTGACGAGGCGCTTGCGCTGCGATCCGAACGGCCGGACGCGACACCGGTTGGTGGCGGGACGTTCGTCGGCGTTCTGATCAACCAGAGGCTCCTCTACCCCACCGCCCTGCTCAGCCTTCATCGCGTGCCGGAGCTGCGTCGAATCAGCCTCGAGACCGGCGACCTGCAACTCGGCGCGATGGCCCGACATCGCGAAGTCGAGCAGTCGCCAGAGGTCCGGAACGGTTGGCCGGTGCTAGCCCAAACGTTCTCACTGGTGGCGAGCCCCCGAGTGCGTCATCAGGCCACCGTGGGCGGCGTCCTGGCAGACGCCGACTACGCGTCTGATCCACCCTCCCTCTTCTCTGC
>JAUVPB010000218.1 GCA_030598925.1 Actinomycetes bacterium | reverse complement strand
GACCTGAAAGTCGATGTCTCGGAGTCCCTCGATGTCGCGGAGGTTTCCGTCGAGCACGCATCCGACGCAGCCGCGTGATTGGGCGGCGTTGGCGGTGAGCTCTCCGAAATGCCCGACATGGCTCGCGGGATTTACTGACACAAGCACCGAGTCAGGCGCGAGCTCTTCGAACACCTCGAGGTACGAGCGGATCCGCACGATTCCCTCGTCCCAGCCTATGTGGGGCTCGACCGGCACGCCCCGCACCGTGTGGGCGAGGCCCACCATGCGCTGCTCGGGGAGCAACGGGCGTAGGACGCTTGGCAGCACCTGCTCGGGCAATCCGAGCTCGTACATCGTGTCGCAGACGACCGGCATGTACAGAGCACGGAATCGGGCGCAAAGCTCAGCTGGGTTCATGGGAAACGGTCTCCTGCGGACGGAGGGCCGAGTATAGAGTGAGGCCCAGGTATGGCCTGCAGCGCCCACGACGAGCGGCCGTTGTGAGCGGCCTCGCCGCGCGATCTGGGCCCGCTGCAAACGGTCTTCGATTCGGTATCGCGACCGGGCAGAACGTGGGCTTCGACACGCTCGTCGAGCGCTGGCGCCGCTACGAGGAGCTCGGGTTCGACGACGTCTGGGCATGCGACCACTTCAACCAGCCGAGTCAACCGAGCGGCCCGTACTTCGAGGGCTGGACGGTGCTCGCCGCTCTTGCGGCGCGGACGAGCCGGGTTCGGGTCGGCGTGCTCGTGACGTGCAATACCTTCCGGCATCCCGCGTTGCTCGCGCAACAGGCGATCACCGTCGATCACGTCTCCCGCGGGAGGCTCGAGCTCGGCATCGGGAGTGGCTGGTTCGAGCCGGAGCACCGGCGTTTCGGCATTCCGCTTCCGGCTCCGCGCGAACTTGTCGCGAGACTAGACGAATCGCTGACAATCATCGACAGCCTGCTCCGCGAGCAGACGACGAGCTTCGCGGGGCGCTACTACCGGCTCGACGAGGCCCGCTTGCGTCCCGGGCCGGTGCAGAAGCCCCGACCGCCGATCACGATCGGCGCGCACAAGCCAGGGATGCTCAAGCTGTGCGCAACCTACGCTGACACCTGGAACTCCTACGGCTCCGTCGAGGAGATCGAGCAGCGAGGCGCCGTGATCGGCGAGCGGTGCGAGGAGATCGGGCGGGCTCCGGCGGAGATCAGCCGGTCGCTCTACTGCTGGCGGAGCGAGATGCAGCGCCACGGGCTGCCCGGGCCGTGGGACAGCCGGGACGCCTTCGAGGACGTGGTCGGACGTTACCGCGAGGTCGGGATCGACTCCTTCATCTTCGATCAGCCGACCGCGGAAGAGGTGCCCGTGATGGAGCAGGTCGCGGCCGACGTCATACCTCGCCTTCGCGGCGATGCCGTGAGCTAGCCCGTCGTGCGCACCGCCGGCGCCAACGTGCGTGGCGCGCGCGTCAGCTCGTAGCGTCGAGGCACGCCCGGTCGTACCGTGGGTACAGGTCGGCTCCGTGGGGCGTGAACCCGCTCAGGTGCCGCGTTTGCACCCAGACGTCGTGTGGGGTGACGAGCGGAACGTAGGGGAGTTCCTCGCTCGCGATCTGCTGTGCCGCCGAGGCGGCTGCCTGGAGCTCGCTCGGTGGTCCGGCACGCAGCCAGCGGTCGAAGGCGCCGTCGAGGGCCGGGATCGACGCGTGCTGCCAGTTCGGGAAGCCCTTGCAGCGCGTCGACGCAAAGCCGATCACAGCGTCGATCGCGTCCTGCCAGAGCCACTTGTTGATGAAGCAGGCTGGGCTGCTCTCCACCTCGACGTAGAACGGCTCGAACGGCTTGACGAAGCGAAGGTCGAGCTCGACACCGATCTCGGCGAGGTGCTCTGCGACCAGGGCGGCGATCCGGGAGATGAACGGGTCGTCCTGCACGACACACTCACAGCGGATCGGCTCGTCGGGTCGTGCCTGCCGGAGGAGGTCGCGCGCTTGAGCCGCGTCGCGGGTCCGCCCACGATCGACCGCCGGGTCGTAGAACTCGTCTCCGGGAGGAGCGATGCTCCAGGTCGCCTGCCCCCGTCCTGCAAAAACCTCGCGAACCATCGCATCGCGGTCGACGGCGAGCGAGAGTGCGCGACGGACACGTAGGTCGTCGAAACCGAGGTCGCTCCGTCGCCAGTCGAGCCCGAGGTAGATGCTGGAGAGCTGCGGGTGCTCCGTAACGACGAACCGCTCGTCCTGGATCAGCCGGTCGACCTCGGCGAACGGCGGACCATGGAGAACATCAACATTGCCCTGCTCCAACGCGGCGACTCGATCGGCCGCATCGAGCACGGCGGACCACTCGATCCGATCGAGCTTCGGCGACGAGCCGGCGTGCTCGGAACGCTCGGCGACGACGCGCTCCTCGGACCACGACACCAGCTGGAAGGGGCCCGTCCCGTCAGCCCGGTCGAACCCGTACCGCTCCGGCTCCGCGGCGCGCTGGCGCTCGTTGTAGATCGTCGAGTGCGTGCCCCACAGGAGCGACGGAAGGCGTGAGTACGGATAGCGAAGTCTGAAGACGAGGACGTCGCTGCCTTCCGCGACGACGGTGTCGACCGGATCCCAGTACCAGAGCACGCCGAGGGGGAACGTGTCCCGCAGATGCGTGAGCGCCTCGAGTGTTGCCCTCGCGTCGCACGGCTCACCGGAGTGGAAGCGCGCATTCGGGCGTAGCTGAAAGCGCCACTCGAGCTGGTCGTCAGAGATCTGCCAGGAGGTTGCGAGCCCTGGCTGCGCTGTACCGTCTTCGCCCTTGATCACGAGCGTTTCGTAGACGGCCAGGTGGCACGGATCGATGTGTGGCCCCGTCGGAGTGACCGGCGAGAACGGATAGTCGAACGCCTCGCGTAGGATCATGCTGTGGCTGCCTCCGTCGCCGTTGAGGCAAACGTCAGCGCGGCGTGGGCATAGATTCGCGCTGCCTCCACGATCGACTCCACGCGAACCGACTCGTTTGGCGCATGCGCGTGCGTCAACAGGCCTGGCCCGAACGACGGCACCGTCGGCACACCCGCGCTGAGCTGGTACAGGGGCGCGTCGGTGCCGCCGGGGAAGTATCCAAGGGGTGGGCGTTCGCCCAGGACATGCTCCGCCGCCGCGGCGAGCGCAGCCACGCTCGGATGGTCAGCCTCGATCTCGCTCGGCGGCAGCCAGATCTGAAGCTCGAGCTCCGCGTCGAGCGACGGGTCATCGGCGCGAGCGCGTTCGAGGCAGGCGTTCAGGTCGGCCTCGATCTGCTCGCGTAACATCCCCGGCACCGCGCGGATATCCGAGAGGAACTCGCCCGCCCCTGGACAGATGCCGGCGCCGAGGCCGCCCTCGACTGTGAGGCCGACGTTCAGAGTCGGACCGGTTGGCACGAGCGGGTGTGGCTCGAAGGTCAGCAGATCGGTTCCCTCGTCGGCCATCCGCGTCATCAGACGCGCCATGGCGACGTTGGCGTTGACGGACGGCAGCTCCGCGGAGAGGCTCGAGTGCATCTGCGTCCCGCGCACGCGAATGGAGAAGATCGCAACGCCGCGCGAAACGAGCCGGATCGCCTCCCATTCCTGCCTGATGCCGCAAGGCTCGCCGATGATGCAGGCATCGCCGCTGACGAAGCCGTGCTCCGACAGCCAGCGAGCGCCGTCTCGACCGCCGGTCTCCTCGTCTGCTGAGAGCACCAGCGTGAGGCTTCCGGCCGCGTCGACCCCACGTACGGCGGCGGCGGCGTACACCATCGCGGCGACCGCGCCCTTCATGTCGCACGCCCCCAGTCCGTAGAGCGAGCCGTCGCGGATTACCGGGTTCCAGGGGTCGGTTTCCCACGCCGTCAGGTCGCCGGCCGGCTTCGTGTCGAGGTGTCCGCTGAGGATGAGCGTAGGGCCGGCATCTGAGCTCGAAATCTTCGCGACCACGTTCTCGCGCTCCGGCGTCGGGCCCACGCTCGTGACGTCGTCGATGCCCAGAGCACGTAGGCGACGCGTGATCACCGAGGCCACGGCTTGCTCGTCGCCGGGCGGATTCGGGCTTGGCGCCGAGATCAGCTCCTGCGTGAACTCGATCAATCCGTCGCGATGGCCGTCGATGAACGCGTCGATTAGGCGATCGGCCGGCATGGTTGCCTCCCTCGCGGGCCCGTCGCGTGCTCGGGCTCCACGATCGGCGATACCGTGCGCGGGACAGCTGCCGTCACGCCGGGGATACTAGTGACTCTAGAATCGCGATGACCTCGCTGAGATGACTCAACGATTCCAGGACAAGAACGTGGTGATCACCGCCGCCGGTGCGGGTTTCGGGCGGGCGGCGGCGCGTGGCTTCGCGGCCGAGGGAGCCAAGTCGATCTGCCTCGTCGAGCGCCTTGCCGATCGGCTGGAGGCGGTATCGGCCGAGGTCGAGGAACTCGGAGCGCGAGCAGTACCGATCGAGGCTGATCTATCGGATAGGGCTTCGACCGATGGTGCGTTGGCGACAGCTCTGGAGGCGGTCGAGCGACTCGACGTGCTCATCTCGAACCATGCCGCCATGGCGTGGGAGACGCCGTTTGTCGAGTTGACCGACGAGGCCTGGGATACTGAGCTCGCGGTCAACCTCACCAGCCACATCGTTCTCGCGCAGCGCGCGGCCCGCGCGATGGCGAAGACCGGTGGCGGCGCGATCGTGTTCACCGCCTCCGTCAACGCTGCGGGGGCCGGTAGTGGCTACGCGCCCTACGTCGTAACGAAGGCCGGCCTCGTTGCCCT
>JAUVPB010000022.1 GCA_030598925.1 Actinomycetes bacterium | reverse complement strand
GCGCAGCTCCTCGCGGACGACCGTCGTCAACGCTGGTTCCCCCCGCCCTGGGGTGGGACGAGCTCTAGCCCGGTCGCAACCAGTCGCTTGCCCTGGTACTCGTAGACCACGTCCACGGAGTCGTTGTTCCGATAGGTACCGGCCACACCAAAGAACATGCTCGCCCAGCGAAGCGCACCGAGCGAACCTTCGCCGGCCAGCTCGTGCCGAAACCACAACTCCCGCCCGCGACGCTCGTAGTCGACACTCGGCTGTTGGGCAACGCCGTTGACGTAAACCTCGAGAGGATCCGATACGACATCGGGAAGCCTCACTCGCCACACGTTTTCCACGCGATCGATGCTACTGGCCGTGCGGAACGCATCGCGGCTCGTAGAGCCACCCCCGTAGAATTGGCCCCGGTGGCAGTGAACGCACGGCAGCCTCTCCCCACCTGGCGCGACAGCGGTGGGATTCGACTGCTCTCGTCGGTCGATCACAAGAGGATCGGAAGCCTGTACCTAGCGCTTGGCCTCGGCGCCCTCGCGGTTGCCGGGATGGCCGGGCTGCTTCTGGCATTTGATCTCGATCACGCACCGTTCGGGTTGCTGGACGGATTTGCGCACGACCAGGTCGCTCTCCTGCAGAACGTAGGAGCCCTTTATGGCGTGGCTCTGCCGATCGGGCTCGGGCTCGCGAGCTACCTCGTTCCGCTCCAGATCGGCGCGGACCGCCTCGCGTTCTCCCAGCTGAACGCGATCGGCCTCTGGGTCGTCGCTGGCGGCGTCTTGCTGCTGATCACGAGCCCCGCGGCCGGCAATGCCGAGCGTGCGACCGCCGACCTCCCGGAGACGTTCGCTGACCCACTCTCCAGCCAGGGACGGCAGTTCTTCGCGCTCGGGATGCTGCTCATCGCTATCGGGTCGACCCTCACGAGCTTCAGCGTCCTCGTCACTATCGCGCGGCTGCGGGCTCCAGCCATGGTTGCCGCACGCATACCCGTGTTCACCTGGGCAATCGCCCTGTTCGCATTCGCGGTCATCGCCGCCGGCATAGCGATGGGCGCCGTGAGCGCCGTCTTCCTGATCGACGCGGGCTCGGCCGACGTGTTTGCCTTCGACGTCGTCGCGAGCACCGAGGGTGGCGCGCACGTCGCCTTCTACGGCAATCCGTCCGGCGTCTGGTTCTTCGGCCACCCGCTTCTGTACGCGGTCTTGATCGTCGTCGCCGGCGCCATCAGCGAGATAGTCCGAACGTTCACCCGTGCCCGCGCGGGTGGCCGCGGGCTGATGATCGTTGGCCTGATCGCCCTGATGGTTCTGTCGATCCTGGTCTCGCTGTACCACCTGATCGCCGACGGGTTCAGCGCCTCGTTCGACCAGGCGATCCCACTCGCAGCCTTTGTCGCGACGATCGCCTTGGGCATCTGCGCGATCGGCTGGGCGCTGACGCTGATGGGCGGCCGGGCCAGCCTGAAGCCGCCGCTCGCGCTCGCGCTCCTCGCCGTCGCATTGCTAGTGGTCGGCACGATTCTGGGCCTCGCGCTCGGCTTCGTCGGCGATTTCAAGGACGCGACCAGCTACCACCTCACGGCCCTGTTCCAGGGCACGATCGGTGGCGCCACGATCGCCGCGCTGCTCGGAGCGCTCCACTACTGGTTTCCGAAGGTCACCGGGCGCGCACTTGACCCCCGTGCAGCGTGGCTACAGGTCGGATTGCTCGCCGGCGGTCTGAGTGCGGTGCTCGTCGGCCAGTACATCATCGGCGAATCAAACATCGCACGCGGAGCCGCTTCAGACGCGACGGCCGCCTGGAGCAGCGGAGGCAAGATTGGAGCAGCGTTCACGCTCGCTGGCTTCTTGCTCGTGTTCTTCGCCCTCGCCGGATTCCTCGCCGAGTCGCTGAAGAGCCTCGCCTCCGGGCGCCGTGTCGGCAACGACCCGTGGGAGGGCGACACGCTGGAGTGGTACGCAAGCTCGCCACCTGCACCCGAGAACTTCGCGAGCCTGCCCGAGATCCGCAGCGCTCGCCCACTCGCAGACCTGCGCGCACGAAGAGAGCGATCTCGTGGCTCTTGAATCGGAGAACCGCCCCGGACCGTGGCTTGCCGCAACGGCGGTCGCGACGGTCGCGACGCTCGCTGCCGTTACGGCAACCGGGGACTGGGGCTCGCTCCCCCACTACGGCGCCGTCCTTGTCGGCCTTGTGCTTCTGGTCGCCGGCTGCCTCACTGTTTGGTTTGGACACCGGGAGCGGCGACGACTCGTTGCCGTCTGGTTTGCGGCACTTGCGGTGTACGTCGTCCAGATCGCGACCGGTGGACTCGTCGGCCTCGTAGACGAGGCTACGTGGGCGTCGACGCTCCATCTCGTGGCGGGGGGCGTAGCAATGCTGCTCGCCGTCCTGGCCACTGTCGAGACGATTGCTCCTCGACGCTTGCCGAACGCCACCCTCGGTATCTCGGCCTGGCGCGACTACATCACCCTCACAAAGCCGAGGATCATGGTTCTCCTGCTCCTGACGGCCGTTGGCGGCATGTTCGTGGGTGCGCAGGGCGTGCCCGAACTGGGCTTGCTCCTTGCGATGATCGCCGGCCTCGCGCTTGCGTGCGGTGGCGCGTCGGCCCTGAACCACGTCCTCGATCGCGACATCGACACGTACATGCGACGCACGGACCGGCGGCCGGTCGCCACCGGCAGGATCCCGGCGAGTCGAGCCCTCGAGTTCGGCCTCGCGTTGTCGGCCTTTTCGTTCGTTCTCCTGGCGAGCTTCACGAACATCCTCACGGCGTCACTCGCGGTCTTCGGCAACCTGTTCTACGTCGTCGTGTACACACGTTGGCTCAAGCGAACGACGCCCCAGAACATCGTGATCGGCGGAGCAGCCGGAGCAATACCCGCGGTCGTCGGCTATGCGGCTGCAACGGGAAATCTAGCTCTGCCCGCCCTCTTTCTCTTCCTGATCGTCTTCATCTGGACGCCACCGCACTTCTGGGCGCTGGCACTGCTGATCAAGCGCGAGTACGCGGCAGCAGGCGTGCCCATGCTGCCGGTCGTGCGAGGCGATGCGGCGACAGCACGAGCGATTCTCAAGTACAGCGTCGTCCTGGTGCTCGTCACGTTGTTGCCCGTACTCACCGGAACGCTCACCTGGCTCTATCTAGCGACCGCAATCGTGCTGGGAGCCGCATTCCTTCTGCTTGCCGTTCGCCTGCAACAGCAACTCACGCCGGAGCGATCGAAGCGTCTCTTCACCTTTTCGCTCGCCTACCTTGCGTTGTTGTTCGTCGCGATGGCGGTCGACCCGATCGTCCTCGCCTAACCGGCGGTACCTTCCGAAGCCCCTCGGCTGAGGGCGCGTTATCACCCGGACGAGTGACCGCACTCCCTCGGCCCATGCCGAAGACTCAAAGGGTATGAGTGCGGCTCGATATTTCATCGTCCTCGCGCTGGCGCTGGCATTTGCCACGCCGGCCGCAGCGAGCTTCGAGAACGGCCGCACCGTCTCCGCGGCCGCCGCGAACGCGACACGCTCTCTCGCCGGCGCGACGCCCGGTGCGCCCCAGGACCTCCATGGTTTCCTGCTCCGAGAGAACGACAGACGCAAGGTCACCCATACCTTCCCGCGCACGCCCGCCTTCGCCTGGTCACACGTCGAAGGCGCACGGCAGTACGAGTTCCAGCTCTCGACGAGCAGGAACTTCGCAGACAACGCCGTCGTCTGGTCGAGCAAGCCGAGAGCCGCCGTGGCTACCGTCCCGATCACGCTCCCGTGGGTGACCGGCGCGAAGTACTCGTGGTTCGCCCGCGTGCGAGCGCTCGTGAACGGAGAGCCGAGTGCGTGGAGCAAGACGTTCGGCTTCAACCTGCGTCCACCCGGAAGCCCCAAGAACCTCGTGCCCGGCCTGAACCCCACCCCCGGCATGGTCCGGTGGACCCCCGTGCGCGGCGCGACCGCCTACGACGTCGTCTTCCTGTACGACCAGGGGCAAGCCAAGTCGAAGCGGATCAGAACGGCCACGACAGCCGCCGATCTTCGCGAGCTGTACACGTTCCACAACCGGTATCCCTCCACGCAGCCTGTGTTCTGGCGAGTGCGAGCCGTCCGCGAGGTAGTGGGAAAGACGAAGAACGCGCTTCCATCGGTCTCGTACGGACCCTGGAGCGCCCGGTTCCGCACGATCGAGCCGAGCTTCAACACCGGCACGCTGGTCCCGCTCGCATCGATCTCACGAGCTGGTAAGACCGACGTGCTGTCGGCAAGCCCGACGGGGGCGCCCGGCAAGGGCCCACATGGCCTGGTCCCTGGCTTCAGCTTCACAGGAGCGACTGGACCGTTCGGCGAAGCTTTTGGCGAGTGCTCGATCATCGAGCAGCTCTTTGGTGTCACCTGCCCGCTCTACCACGTGTACGTCTTCACGGACAACACGTGCAGCAACCGCGTTCACGTGTCCGACCTGGTCGGCAGCCCGGCCTACGTACCCCGCCTCACACCGCCGCTCAGTCTTCCGTCTGACGGAAAGGGTCTCGCCGCGGCAGGCGGCCTCTTCCTGGACGACGGCACTGAGGGGACCGACGTCTACACGGCCGGCGACGATCTGATCACCGCGAGTGGCATGCCCGACGGGTCAGGGGCCGACGAGAGCGCAGCGACGAGCGGCGCGTCCGACGACGCTGACGCCGAGCCCACGGAGTCGACCGACACCGGAGCATCGTCCGAAGCCGCAACACGCGGCGACGCCTCGAGAAAGGCGATCAGGACCTCGAGCGGCACGTTCGAGCCGCGCAGGAACGGCCTGTGGGACGTCGACTGGCCGAGCGCCCGCTACGTATGGACAGTTGTTCCTGCCGTACCCCAGATCGTGCCTGACGACCCGGCGAATCCGACGGAGGGCAAAGTGATCTACAAGGACGTCGTCTTCCCTGAGGACATGTGCGCCCAGGGCCACGGTTTCGGCTTCGGCAAGACCTCCGAGGTCGTCACGACCGCCGAGTCGGGAGTTCCATTTGTCTCAGGGCTCTCACCTGCCGGCAAGGTCGTCTCTGCCCAGGGCGCCGTGCCGAGCTTCTTCCAGCGCGTCGTTGTCGCCTGGAAGCCAGCCGTAGGCGCAACGAAGTACGAGGTGCAGTTCAGCAGGAAGAAGAACGCGTGGAAGACGCTCAAGCGCAAGTTCACGCCGGGCACGCAGCTCCAGGTTCAGTTGAGCTCGGGCAAGTGGTTCTACCGCGTTCGCGGCCTGGATCTCACGCTCCCCGGCAATCCGGGACTCAGCTGGAGCGAGCCGGTCGAGCTCAAGATGGTGGCCCCGACATTCTCGATCGTGACCCGCTCATGAAGCGTTACCGCCTCCTCTCTCTCCTGACGTCGCTTGCTGCGGTCACGTCGGTCGCACTCGTCGCTGCGGGCAGCGCACTCGCTGCCGCGCCGCCTGCCCCGACATCTCCGGACCTTGTGGACGCCTCCGACTCCGGTGTGAGCGCGTCCGACGAGATCACGAACGACTCGACACCCGACTTCCTCGTCAACGCGGGCGTCGGTCAGGCAGGCCTCACGGTCACCCTGCACCTCGCGGAGATCGGGCAGGGCCCGACGGCTGTCGGAACCGCAACGGTCGATGCGGGCGGCTTCGCCACCGTCACTGCATCGAGCACGCCTGATGAGACCTACGACGTCACTGCGACTACCAAGAACGGGATCGGCGAGGAGAGCAACCACTCGCTCAGTCTCGAGATCAAGATCGACACGACCCCGCCGACGATCCTCGGTCCACCTTTCCTTCTGGCGTCTGGCGACGGCCAGTTCACGTTCACGCAGACTCCCACCTTCACTGTGTTCGTTGACGGCGATGACACCTCGGTCACCGTCAAGACCTACGAGGGCGCCGTGCTTCTCGGAACCGGTCAGATCACCGAGGTGTTCAACTTCGGCAGCCTCGGCGACCAATCTGCTGCAGACGTCGTGACCTCGACGCCGCTCTCCGATGGCGTACACACCGTGCATGCAATCGCGAGTGACATCGCCGGAAACGACTCCCTGATGAGCGCTTCCACCACCATCGAGATCGACGGAACACCACCCGTGATCGGTGCTCCGGACCTCCTCCCAGCCGACGACAGCGGGGCGAACTCTTCAGACGACGTCACCAAGAACCCCCGGCCACGCTTCGCGTTTGCGACCGAGCCGAGCGTGCGCGTCATCCTCTACGAGGACGGCATCGCGATCGGAGGCGGCCGGGCTGACGCCGCTGGTACGGCGACGATCCGAGTAAACGACCTCAACTGGTTCGATCCAGGCGTTCACTGCGTCTACGCGATGGCGATCGACGGTGTCGGACACACGAGCCGGGAGACCCCTGAGCTGTGTCTGACGATCGAGGAGGGCGGGGTTCCGTTCGCGAGCAACCTCGGTGTCGATCTCCAGGGCGGGTTCCTCGCGCTGTCACTTCGCTCGACGGTCGCGGCCCGCGCGACGATCCGCGTACTCGCGAACGGCAAGCGTGTCTCGTTCCGGATCGGCAAGAAGAGGGCCGCCAAGATCAGTCGGCGACTCCGCGCGGGTAAGCGCAAGACCGTCAAGCTCCGGATCTCGAAGCGCCTCGCGCGCCACGCCAAGATCCGCGTCGTCGCAAACGTCAAGAGCAAGGACGGGCGGCGGATCGTCGTCAAGAAGCGCGCGCTCGCGAAGCGCGCCCGCTAGCGCTCGATCGACTAGAGCTCTCCAGCAGCAGCGCGATCAGCAAGCACCACGGTCTCGGCTGCCTTCACGCGAGCGGCGGGAAGCGTCTCATCTCCGTCGAGGACGCGCTTCAGGATCGCCCGCTTCCCCTCTCCACTCGCCAGAAACGCGGCGGCCTCGGCCCCGTTGATGATCGGGAACGTGAGACTGAGCCGCGGGTGATCGGGCCGCTCGACGCGAACGATCGCGGTTCGCGCTTGCAGCCCGGCGTCACCGGGGAACAGCGAGGCTGTATGACCGTCGGTCCCGATGCCGAGCAAGACGAGCTGGAATCGCTCCGGCAACGGGACGTCGAGTCCGCGCAGCGGGGTGATCTGAGGCTCCGGAATCGGGACGCGATCGAGTAGCGCCTCCCGCGCCATGCGCTCATTCGAATCGGCATGGTCCGAGGGTACGAGGCGCTCGTCGCCCCACCAAACGTGCCAGCTTTCCCAGGCCAGCGAAAGTGACGCGAGCCGCTCGTAGACCGCCCGAGGGGTCGAGCCGCCCGCAAGCGCGATCGAGAAACGATCACGCCCGGCCGCACGCTCGGCAATCCAGTTCGCTGCGAGCTCGGCTAGATCGTCACCGACGACAATGCGCATGCGGCCTCCTCGTAGATCGGGTCCCTGTTCAGCTGGTTCAGCTCGCCGGATAGGAGAGCGCTCGAGCTTCGATGCGTTCGCCGGGGTTGGCGGATTGGCTCATCGTCGACCGCGACGCGAGTCACATGCTCGTCCTCACGGTGCTCGAGCGTAACGTGGGCTCGCAGCCGCGAGCCCAGCCACGCAGCAAGCAGACGGGCCTCGAGCGCGGGACCGTCAACCGCCATTCGCACGGAGGGGCCCGCCGGCCGGCCCTGCTCGGCGACCGCGCGCCGCCACGGTTCCAGCCGTCTCCACGAGATGTCTGACACCGCAACCTCGCCGAACGCAGCACGTAGTGCTGCGTAGCCGGCACCCGGACCGGCCCACTCCCGCGAGTCGATGATCAGCCGGTCGGCCACGCCGAGGAGCGCGCCAAACGGCTCGGCATCCTCCGGAAGCGGGCCTCGCCAGCGAAGGAAGACCGGTAGATCGGAGCGGACGAGCGGCAAGACGATGCTCGCGGCGCCAGCCGCCCTGGCGAGGTCGATCGTGACGACCTCCGCGGCGACGCATCCGGCCGCTCCGTCGATGGCACGTAGCGTGACCTGTGCCGACCACGGTGGCGCGTCCGCGTGCGACCGTTCGGCCGCGATCTCCGCCCGTGGCATGAGAAGGATCGCGCGCGAGGGCTGCTCGTGCGCGAGGCCCTCGAGCGTGCTGCCAGCCGCCTCCTGCCACTGCGGCGGCACCCAGGCCACGAGGGTCAGGAGGCTCGTTCGACCAACGGGCTGGCCCTCACGTCCGGTGTCATCCCGGAGCCGGCTGAGCTCGCTTCGGACCTCAGCGACTGTGTGAAGCTCGGTTAGTGACGCCGCCACGACCGATTGTCCCCATGGATGAGCGCGTCGGCGTTGGAAGGACCCCAGCTTCCGGCGACGTAGCCGGCCAAGCCATCGGGGTCGGCCTGCCAGTGCGCCCGAATCGCGTCGACAAGCGCCCATTGCTCCTCGACCTCGTCGGCTCTCGTGAACAGGATCGCATCGCCGAGTAGAGCGTCGAGGATGAGCCGCTCGTACGCCTCCGGCAGGTCGGTGCGAAACGCGCCGCCGTACGCGAAATCCATGTTGACGCCGCGGATCGTCACGCCGTAGCCGGGTACTTTCGCGTTGAGCGTCATCGACACGCCCTCATCCGGCTGGATGTGGATCAACAGCACGTTCGGGCGGGCGTCGTCGTCGGAATCGAGCGCGAACGGAAGGTGCGGCGCTCGCTTGAACTGGATCGCGATCGTCGTCTCCTGTCGGGCGAGCCGCTTGCCGCACCGCACATAGAAGGGCGTACCGGCCCACCGCCAGTTGTCGACGTACAACTTGGCGGCGAAGTACGTCTCGGTCACGGACTCGGATGCGACTTCCTCCTCCTCTCGATACCCGCGCACCTCGCCGCCCTCGACGAAACCTGGGCCGTACTGACCTCTGACGAGCTGCTCCAGGCCCGGTCTGTCGAGAGACTTGAAGACCTTGACCTTCTCGTTTCGCACGGCGTCGGCCGTGAAATCGGCCGCAGGCTCCATCGCCGTCAACGCGAGTAGTTGGAGGAGGTGGTTCTGGAAGATGTCACGGGTCGCCCCGGTGTGCTCGTAGAACGCTCCCCTGGAACCGATGCCGATCGACTCGGCCGCCGTGATCTGAACGTGGTCGATGAACTGGCGGTTCCAGACCGGCTCGAAGATGCCGTTGGCAAAGCGGAGAACGGCCAGGTTCTGGACGGTCTCCTTCCCAAGGTAGTGGTCGATCCGAAAGACCTCGCTTTCGAAGAACCGTTCGAGCACGAATGCGTTGAGTTGCCGGGCGCTCGCCAAATCGTGGCCCAGCGGCTTTTCGACGATGAGGCGTCGCCATCCACCAGCCGGTCGCCAGGTGCCGATCGCGGCCACAACGTCTTCCATCGCCGCAGGTGGTACCGCGAGGTAGAAGACACGGTTCCCCGCCGTGCCACGCTCCCGCTCGAGCGCCTTGAGCGCGTCGGTGACCGGCCCACCAGCCGACTCGTCGTCGAGACCAGCGGCCACGTAGCGCATGCCGGCGGCGAGCTCGCGCCAGACGTCCTCGTCGAATGCGAACCGCCCGTGCTGCTCGATCGCACCGCGCATGTGCGCCTGAAAGCCGGCGTCAGTCATCTCAGTCCGTCCGACACCGAGCACCGCGAACGCGTCTGGCAGCAGGCCGTTACGCGCTAGCGCATAGAGCGCGGGTAGGAGCTTACGCCGTGAGAGGTCGCCCGACGCTCCGAAGATGACGAGCGCACACGGATCAGGTGTTCGCGGACCCGCGAGCCCTGCGAGCAGCGGGTTGGCGTCGTCGGCCAGCTGGCTCTCGGTCACGTCTCGAGCTCCGCCCAGGAGATGCGCGCAGCTCGACGCCCGCGCTCATCGAGAGCCTTGAAATCGCCGAGAGCCTGTGCCCGAACCAGCCGACGAAAACCGTACTCCCGACCCGGTATATCGAGGTGCGGCGGATCGTCGACGAGCTGGAGAAAGAGTCCCGAATCGGGTCCGCCCTTGTGGAGTTGGCCCGTCGAGTGAAGGTAGCGGGGCCCGAAGCCCGCGGTCGTAGCGAGGCCCGTCCGCTCGCCGAGGTCGGCGCGCGTGCACCCGAGTGCCCGCTCGTGGGCCTCCGTCGGCGAAACGAACGCCAGCAGCGCTATGTAGTCGCCAGCTTGCGCAGAGTCCAGCAGGGCTTCAAGCGAGCCGACAGGATCGAGGACAGGCTGCTCGCCGCTCTCGAGGATGTCTGCCGTGCGGTCCTTCGCCTCCTGGACGTTCGGCTGGTCGAACGGGTTGATGCCGAGCATCGCGCCCGCGACCGCGGTCGCGAACTCGAACCTGTAGAACTCCGCGCCGGCTTCGGCGACACTGGTGAGCCGGATCTCAACCGCCTGCCTGTCGGCGCCGTCAGGCGATTCGTCTGGGCACGGAACGAGGCCCTTCCCATCCTTCCCCGTCGACTCGGCAAGGAGTTGCTCCGCCCATAGCCCGAAGCCGCTCGGGTTCGGGTTGAGCACGATCTTGTCCCTTCCGTGCAGCCAGGCGATGCCGAGCTCGAGGCCGAGCTCCAGGCCAGGATTCGTGTCGGACTCGGGATTCCGGCACGCCTCTGCCATGCGAAGCGCGCTAGCCAGAATCGCGTCGAGATCGAGACCCATAAGCGCTGCCGGCACCAGACCGAAGGGTGAGAGTGCCGAGTAGCGACCACCGATCTCAGGCTCACCGAGGAAGCAGGCGCGGAACCCTCGCTCCGCAGCGAGCGCCTCCAACTCACTCCCCGGATTGGTGATCGCGGCGAATTGCTCGCCTGCGCTGGCGGTTCGTTCCCAGAACAGGTCGAGCTGAGAGCGCGTCTCGATCGTGGTACCTGACTTCGAAGCGACGACGAACAACGTCTGTTTGATTGGCAGCGTGTCCAGAAGCTCGGCGACGGCGCCCGGGTGCGTCGAGTCGAGAACCCTGAAGTCTGGGACGCCCGCGAGGCGCCGAAGCACCTCCGGTGCGAGGCTCGAACCCCCCATGCCCAACAGAACGACCTGCTCGATTCCGTCGTCGCGAGCACGGTCGGCGAACTCCTTGAACTCTCCGATCCGCGACTGCATCCGCTCCGCGACATCGAGCCAGCCGAGCCATTGCTCCTCGCCGCTCGCAGTCCAGAGGGTGGCGTCGCGAGCCCAGATTCGCTCGACGGCTGCAGGAGCGTCGAACTCCATCTGACTACGCTGTGACTGCGGCGCGTTTCTCGTCGATGCCGGAGAGGAGCTCGTTGAAGGACGCGACGAACTTGTCCACGCCTTCGCGCTCGAGCACTGCGGTCACATCGTCGTAGTCAATGCCTGCCGCAGCCAATGCATCGAGAGCAGCGCGCGCCTCATCGATCCCGTGTGTGAGGCGCACCGTGGGATCTCCGTGGTCCTGGAACGCTCGAATTGTCGTATCCGGCATCGTGTTGACGGTGTTCGGGCCGATCAGCTCCTCGACGTACACAACGTCACGGTAGGCGGGGTTCTTCGCCGAGGTCGAGGCCCACAGGCACCTCTGCGGTCGAGCTCCCTTGGAGGCGAGGAAATCCCAGCGCTCACTGGAGAACATCTCGAGGTAGTGGTGGTACGCGAGCCGCGCGTTGGCAACCGCGAGCTCGCCGTGGAGCTCGTCGTGGCCGCCGAGTTCGTCCAGACGGCGATCTGTCTCAGTGTCGACGCGCGACACGAAGAAGCTCGCGACCGATGCAACCGATGCAGGATCGCCGCCGGCTGCGACAAGTCGCTCGAGACCACGCAGGTATGACTCGACCACCTCGGCGTAGCGCTCCAGTGAGAAGATCAACGTGACGTTGATCGACCGGCCGCGCGAGATCATCTCCTCGATCGCCGTCAGGCCGGGTTGTGTGGCGGGAATCTTGACGTAGAGGTTGGGCTTGTCGATCGTCTCGTGCAGACGAGCCGCCTCGGCGATCGTCGCCTCCGCGTCATACGCGAGCGTCGGATCAACCTCAAACGAAACGTATCCGTCGACTCCATCGGTGTCCGCGTGAACGCCCGCGAGCACCTCGCATGCCTCGGCGACATCGACCGACCCGAGCGCGACGAAGAGCTCCTTCGTGGTCAGTCCCGAATCAGCGATCTTCGCGAGCTGCTCGTCGTAGCGGTCGCCCGTCGCGAGCGCCTGCTGGAAGATCGTCGGGTTCGATGTAACGCCGACAATGGCATCGTGCTCGACCATGCGACCAAGCTCGCCCGAGCGCACGAGCTCACGGGAGAGGAAGTCGATCCACGCGCTCTGACCGAGCTGGGACACCTGGTGAAGCCTGCTTGCGGTCATACGAGTCCTCTCCTGTAGCGAGCCGACACCTCAACGCGCTCGCTCGAGCTCCGTGACTGCACACTCAATCACCTTTTCAACCGTCATGCCGAGTTTCTCGAACACCGTGGCGCCGGGAGCCGATGCGCCGAAGCCGTCGACACCGACCACAGCGTGGGCGCCTGGGACCCACCGCTCCCAGCCGAGCGACACTCCGGCCTCAACGGCGACACGCGGTGTGCCGGCCGGGAGCACATCATCCTGATAGGCCGGGTCTTGGAGCTCGAACAGCTCCCAGCAGGGCATCGACACGACCCTCGCGTTTACGTCTCGATCGCCGAGAGCGCCCGCCGCGTCGAGGGCGAGCTGGACCTCGGAACCGGTCGCGAGGAGCGTGATGTCGGGGACACCGCCGCCACCCTGCCACAGCGCGTATGCACCGCGCTCCACACCATCCGCGGGCGCAATGCCCGTGGTGCTGTCGCGCTCGAGTACGGGAATTCCCTGCCGCGAGAGGATGAGAGCAACTGGCCCATCTTGTCGCTCCAGCGCGACCTTCCAGGCGAAGGACGTCTCATTCGCATCACCCGGCCTGACGACCCACAGATTCGGGATCGCTCGCAGCGACATGAGGTGCTCGACCGGCTGATGTGTCGGGCCGTCTTCACCGACGCCGATCGAGTCGTGCGTCCACACCCAGACCACCGGCAGGTGGGTGAGAGCCGAGAGACGCACCGCGCCGCGCATGTAGTCGCTGAACACAAGGAACGTGGAGCCGTAGGGCTTCACGACGCCGCCGTGCAGCGCCATGCCGTTGACGATGGCGCCCATCGCGTGCTCGCGAATGCCGAACGGCACGTTTCGGCCCGCGTGGACCGCGGCGAAGGTCCCACCGTCCGGAAAATGCGTCTTGTTCGATTCGACGAGATCCGCCGAGCCTCCAACCATCGTCGGGATCTGATTGGCGAACGCGTGCATCGCCTTCTGCCCGGCGGCTCGGGTGGCGATCGACTGGCCGGCGTCGAAGCGTGGGAGGACGTCAGCCAGCGGGCCCACCTCGCCCGCCCATGCTCGATCCCAATCGGTCAACAGCTCGGGGTCGTCAGCCGCCCACTCCGCGAAGCGAGCGCTCCATTCGCGCTGAGCCGCGGCTCCACTCTCGACCCGACCGAAATGCTCGTAGACCTCGACCGGGACGACGAAGCTCTCGTCGGGATCCCAGCCGAGCACCTCCTTGGTCAGGCGGATCTCCGCCTCCCCGAGCGGCGCACCATGCGCCTTCGACGTGTCTTGCGCGTTCGGTGCGGGATAGGCAATGTGGGAGCGCACGGCGATGAGCGACGGAGCGGCACGTTCGGCGCGTGCCGCACGGATGGCCGTATCGAGCGCCTCCACGTCGTTCGCGTCAGCGACCGACTGCACGTGCCAGCCATACGCCGTGAAACGGCCGAGCTTGTCCTCCCGATCGAACGAGACGGCCGTCGATCCGTCGATCGTGATCCGATTGTCGTCGTAACAGACAACGAGCTTCCCGAGCGCCAGCTGGCCGGCAATCGATGCCGCCTCCTGACACACGCCCTCCATCAGATCTCCGTCGGACGCAATGACATACACGTGATGGTCGACTATCTCGCGACCGGGCCGGTTGTAGCGCTCGCCGAGGAACCGCTCAGCCATTGCCATGCCAACAGCGTTCCCGAACCCCTGGCCGAGTGGGCCGGTCGTCGTCTCGACTCCGGGCGTCAGCTCGTGCTCCGGGTGACCGGGCGTAATCGAGCCCCATTGACGGAAACGCTTTAACTCCTCGAGCGGGAGTGCGTAGCCGGCGAGGTGAAGCGCTGCGTACTGCAGGACGCACGCGTGGCCTGCTGACAGGACGAAGCGGTCCCGGTTGGGCCAGTCGGGATCCGCCGGATTGGCCCGTATGTGCCTCGTGAAGAGCGTGTAGGCCAGCGGAGCAAGCGCCATCGCGGTGCCCGGGTGCCCAGCGTTCGCAGCCTGGACGGCGTCCATCGCAAGCGTGCGAATCGCGTCGATGGAAAGGGTCTGGATGTCACCGCTCACTACCTACGCTCCCCTGCTCGCTTCGTCCGGCATTACGCCGAACTCGCCGCCACCTTCTGCGTAGGGCGGCGCAAGTCGACTGATACGGCCCCCAACGTTACCTGCGTGTCACACCGGTAGCCTTGCCGGAGCCGGTGCTGCCGTTACGCGACAACATCCGTACGGACGGGTTCCCGGTTGTCACGGTCGCACTGATCGCGCTGAACGCGGTGGCCTGGTTGCTCTACCAGCTACCGGATCTCGAAGGCTCTGTTCGGCAGGCCGGGTTCTTCCCGTGTCAGGTGACGGCGACGTGTCCCGACCCGGGGCTCCTGCCCGTCTCGCTGCGCCCGGCCGGTGCGGGCTGGATCGCTGACGCGTTCAGCTCGATGTTCCTCCACGGGAGCTGGATCCACCTGATCGGCAACATGGTCTTTCTCTGGATCTTCGGCAAGGCCGTCGAGGATCGCATGGGCCGATCGCGATACATCGCGTTCTATCTAGCCGCAGGGCTGACCGCGACCGCGCTGCAATCGGCGATCACGCTCGCACTAGGAACCGAGATCGACGGCTACAACATCGACGCGCTGATTCCGACCATCGGCGCGAGCGGCGCGCTCGCAGGCGTACTCGGCGCCTATTTCGTGTTGTTCCCGCGTGCGCGCGTGCTCACCATCTTCTTCATCTTCCTGATCCTTCCGCTCGAGATACCCGCGTTCATATTCCTCGGCGGCTGGTTCGCATTCCAGCTCTGGCAAGGCGGCTTCGAGCTCCTGGCACCAGACGGCATTGGAGCCGGGGGCGTCGCGTTCTTTGCGCATGTCGGCGGATTTCTCTTCGGGGCGGTCACGGTCAAGCTGATCGTCGCGACGAGGCGCGTCCGACCGGCGCAGCACCCACCCTGGGAGCGAGCCGAGCGCTGATCGCGCACCGTCGTTGGACGGTGGACGCTCACGCCGTGAACGTGGCGATAAGCGCTTCGGCAACGACGCGCATCGGCTTCCCAGACACCTGGCTCGCGCGCCTGAGCCGCGCGAAGGCCTCCGACTCGGTGAGGCTCTCCCTATCCATGAGCAGCCCCTTCGCCCGCTCAACGATCTTGCGGGCCTCCAGGGCCTCCTCGAGCGTCTTGGCGTCCTCGTGAAGTTCGGTGAGCTCGGCGTGACGGGCCTGGGCGGCGGCAATCGCGGGAATCAGGTCTTCATCGCGAAACGGCTTGACGAGATAGCCAAAGACGCCGGCCTCGACCGCTCGCGATACGAGCTCTTCATGGCTGTATGCCGTCAGCATCACGATCGGAATCGATCGCTTCTCAAGGATGCGCCGGGCCGATTCGATGCCATCGAGCTCTGGCATCTTGACGTCGAGAATCGCGAGGTCGGGCTGTTCCGAGGCGGCGAGCTCCACGGCCTCCAGACCGTTGCGAGCCTCTGCGCACACGTCGAAACCAGCTGCCTCCAGCAGCTGCCGGAGATCGAGACGGATCAGCGTCTCGTCCTCCGCGATGAGCACGCGCTGGCTCATGGCGGGAACTCGACCGTCGCTCGTAGGCCGGGCGTATCGGTAAGCGTCAGCTGACCGGCCAGCTCATTTCGGACCAGCGCATCGACGATCGACAGACCCGTGCCGCGGGTTGCGTCGCCCATGCCACACCCATCGTCGCTCACAACGAGAGTCACCGCCTCGCCGCTGCGCGCGAGCGCGATCGTCACCGACTCTCCTCCGTGCTCGAGCGCGTTCTGGAGCAGCTCCGAGAAGACCAGCGCGAGATGGGTGGCGCGCGCGCCTTCGAGCGATACCTCCGCAACGTCGGCCGTGACCGTCTTTCCGGCACCAAGACCGCTCACGATCATACGGCGCAGGCGGTCGAGCAGCTCCGACAGCTCGACGTCGTCCTCCTGTCGCTCGGTGAGAACCTCGTGAACGGCGGCAATCGCGAGGATCCGATTGACGCTGTCCTCGAGCGCCTGACGTGGATCGACCTCGGTCGACCGCGCCTGCAGCCTCAGCATCGACGCGACCGTTTGCAGATTGTTCTTCACGCGGTGATGGATCTCTTGCGCGAGGACACCGCGCATCGCCGTACGGCTGTGCACGAGCGCAACAGCAGCCTGGTGGGCAAGTGACGTCAACAGCGTTCCGTCGTCGTCAGTGAACGGCGTGTCTCGATCACAGACGAGCTCCCCGATCTGACGACCGTTCCACCGGAGCGGCACCCGCACGGCGTGAGCTCCGGAGCTGCCGCTCGGCCAGGCCACCGTCCCGTCCTGGAGGACGACGGCCGCGCCGGTCGCGCCAACGGCGTCGATCGTGGTGTCGACGATCTCCTCGAGGCACTCGTCGATGTAGAGCGACTCCGACACCGCCTCGGAGATGCGCGCGAGTGCTTCGAGCTCGGCGACGCGCCGTTGTGCCTGGTCGTACAGCTTCGCGTTCTCGATCGCCTGGGCGACCTGGCCGGCAATCGCCATGAGCAGTTCGATCTCGCCGTCGTCGAACTCGCGAGGCTCGAGCGTTCTCACGTTGAGCGCTCCTTCGAGAATCTCCCTGGCGATGATCGGGACCGCGAGTATCGACTCGAACTGCTCTTCGTGGAGCGACGGGAACTGCTTGAACCGCGAGTCCAGGTGCGCCGCTCGCGGAATCATGATCGGCGCACGCGTGGCGGCCGCCGCTCCCGTGATCCCCTCGCCAGAGCGCAGGCGCGGCGGCCGGGCCGACTCCTCCACGTACGAGCCGACCGAGGCGCGGAGCACCAGCTGGTCAATCGTCGCGTCGTATAGGTAGACAAAGCACGCATCTGCCTCGAGCGCGTCGGCAACCTTGCGGGCAACGAGCGCGAACAGCTCGTTGAGATCGAGCGTCGAATTGACGGCGGCGATTGTCTCGGTGATGAGCCGAAGGTGCCGTTCCGAACGCTCCACGGGCAGCGATGATACGTCCGCTTCGACTCGTGGAGCGCGTGACGAGCTGGCAGAGTTCATCGGGTGTCTACGTTGGAGATCGCGCTACTGCTCCACATTGCGGCCGCGATCGCGTTCTTTGCTGGACTCGTTCTCGCGACGGCGGCAACATGGGCCGCAGCCCGACGCGAGCATGCCCGGGAGATTGCCGTGCTCCTCGGTACCGCGCGCACCGGCGCTCTCATGGTCATCGCCGGCGGCGTGGCGACACTCGCGTTCGGCTTCTGGCTCGTCGAGCTGACCGATCGCGACGTGAGCGAGGCCTGGCTCTCGGCCTCGGTTGCGTTGCTCATAGCAGCCTTCGTTCTCGGCGCGATCGGCGGCCGAGCGCTGAAACGCGCGCGGAGGCTGGCGGAACACGCTGTGGCGAATGGCGAAATCCGGGCGGATGGGGCCAGAGCACTCTTGGGCGACCGCGCGGCCCGCGTCGCGAACACGGTGGCCGCACTCGCCTCTGTCTCGATTCTCGTACTCATGGTCTGGCGGCCGGGCGAGTAACGGCGCGCGCTGCCGCTACTCACCCTGCCAGCTGACCGACGCCTAGAGAACGGCGAGGTACCGCTCGATCTCCCAGTCGTGCACCTGCACTCGGTACTCGGTCCATTCCTGACGCTTGATGTCCACGTACCGATTGAAGATGTGCTGCCCGAGCGCCTTCTCGGCCAGCTCTGACTGCGCGAGTTCGTCGACGGCCTGCCCGAGCGTTTCAGGAAGACCGACGATATTGAGCTCGTCTCTCTCCTCTGGCGTGAGGTCGTAGAGGTTCTGCTCCATCGGATCCGGCAGCTCGTACCCCTGCTCGACTCCATCGAGACCGGCGTGCAGGAGGCACGCGAAGGTGAGGTACGGGTTGCATGACGGGTCCGGGCAGCGAATCTCGGCTCGCGTGGCCTGCTCCTTGCCCGGGTGATAGAGAGGGATGCGGATCAAGGCGGAGCGGTTGCGACGCGACCAGGCGACGTAGACAGGCGCCTCGTAGCCAGGCACCAGACGCTTGTAGGAGTTGACCCACTGCGCAAACACGCCGGTGATCTCGCGAGCGTGCTTCAGCTGTCCCGCAATGAAGGCTTTGCCCACCTCGGAGAGGTGCCAGTTGTCGTCCGCCGAGTAGAACGTGTTCCGACCGTCCTTGAACAGGGACATATGGGTGTGCATGCCCGACCCGTTCTCACCGAACAAGGGCTTGGGCATGAACGTCGCGTAGACGCCGTTCTGTTCGGCGATCTCCTTGACGATCATCCGGTAGGTGACCGTGTAGTCGGCCATCGGCAGTGCGGGCGCGTAGCGGATGTCGATCTCCTGCTGCGACGGCCCTACCTCGTGGTGGGCGTACTCAACGGGAATCTCCATCGACTCGAGCGCACGGATGGTCTCCAGCCGCCACTCGTCGGCTACGTCGAGGGTCGTCATGTCGAAGTAGCCACCGTGATCGAGAACTTCGGTGCCCTTGTCGTCGGCGAAGTAGAAGTACTCAAGCTCCGGCCCGACGTTGAACGTGTCGAAGCCCATCGTCTCCATCCGGTCGAGCGCTCGCCTCAGCACGTACCGAGGATCACCTTCGTACGGGTCGCCATCGGGAGTGATGATGTCGGCAATCATCCGACCGACCTTCTTGCCGCCGGAGCCCCACGGCATCAGCTGGAACGTCTCGGGGTCTGGAATCGCCA
Source organism: Actinomycetes bacterium (assembly GCA_030598925.1). Classification (GTDB taxonomy): domain Bacteria; phylum Actinomycetota; class Thermoleophilia; order Gaiellales; family Gaiellaceae; genus JAUVPB01. The sequence continues at coordinate 1,585 of JAUVPB010000022.1, read as the reverse complement.
CCATGTCCGACTCCTCGATCGGGTTGAAACCGGTGATCGATGAGCCGTCGAAGCCCTGCCCGTCGTCAAGCGTCAGCTCGAGCTCCGAGCGCGCCAGCGCGAAGCTCTTGAGATGGCCGAGAATGTCGGTGAACCAGATCAGGACGAACTCGATGTCCTCCTGCTCGACCCGCTCGAGAACGGCCTTTCGCGCCGCCGGATCGCTCGTTGCTCTGCCCATTGCTCCTCCTCGCCTCGTGTCCAAGAACGCAAAAAAGCCCCAGGCACCGCAATAGCGCCTGAGGCCGCGTCGCCTCAACTGGGCCGTAGTATACCGGTCTGTCCAGCGATCAGCGGGCCAACGGGTCGATCAGGTACGTACGAGCGCCGTGAGTCAGGCCAACGCCGCAGCGGCCGTGGCATCCGGACTCGATCCGGGCGCCAGATACGGCTGCCAGCGATCGGAGACGGACGGCGCTGACAGGGTGATGAAGAGGGCGGGTGCGGGTGGCCGCGGCTTGCGCTTCGGATGCATGCGAGCCTCGTCCGGCAGCCGGTTGCCCTTGCGGAGATTGCAGGGAGCGCACGAGGCGACGATGTTCTCCCATACGGACGGGCCGCCGCGACTGCGTGGCACGACGTGATCGAGGGTGAGTTTTCCTGACACCCCGCAGTACTGGCACCGGAATCCGTCGCGCGCGAACAGCGCCTTGCGAGAGATCTTCCGCTGCGTGACGCGGGGAACGCGAACGTATGAGATGAGCCGGATCACGTGCGGCCAGGGAAACCGCCGGGATGCGGCCCGCACCTGGCGCGGCTCCTCTTCGATCACCTCCGCCTTGCCCTTGAAGACGAGCACGAGCGCGCGGCGAACCGTGCAGACGTTCAGCGGTTCGTAGCTCGCGTTCAGTACGAGGACGTGACTCATTTCAGTCCCCGAACCGAGCAACGGGCGCCGCAGCAGCGCGCGCACGGCACGCCGCACAGATAGCGCGCACGCCGACGCAAGACGGGCATTGCACACGATCGTGCAGGCGACAGCACCGACCTACATCGTAACGTCAGCTGCTCGCCATAGCCCGCTCGACCGCCTCCTGCTCCTCGGGCGAGAGAGCGACCGATGAACGGCCCCGCTGAATGTCCTTGACGTAGATCCGCGCGTGGTCGCGGCCCTGGATCGCGCTGATGACCACGCCGGAGCGTGACCCATCGAGCAGCGCAAGAGCCGTCGACTGGTGCCCGCCAGCGGATTGATACGCGTCGAACCGTACGACGGCGGCACGCGCCAGACACCCGTCAATGCGCCGATCAACCCGAGCCAGACCGGCCGCGACCTCGTCGACGGCAAGGCGGAGATCGTCGGCCTGAGCCTGCAATGAGACGGCGAAATCGACGAGATCGGCGTGCTGGTCGCCGACCAGCACCGACTGGCCGGCCCGGAGCTTTCGTAACGACGACCAGTACGCCAGCCCGACGAGGAGAGCGAGCACGGCGGCCACGCCAGCCCCGATCGCGATCCAGGCAGCGGTGCTTGCCGAGACGTCCACGAGCTAGCTCAGGGAGATGATGATCTGGAAGGACGCGGAGTTGTTGTCGAGATTCGTCT